>JBNMQC010000077.1:0-10923 GCA_051277445.1 Bermanella sp.
ATGCTGCGACCATCAAGGGAGTAGGCAAATACTTGATCCACCCCTTCATAGGCTCGCTGCACTTCATCGGGCGATAAATGAATATCAACGTCTATGCTGTGCACGATGTTTACGCTTTAAAATAGTGAAAGATTGGTTTTACCATACCGTGCATCAAGTCTCTAGAATTGATGCACGGCATGAGTCGACAACCCTTTAACACTGCAGGCCTAACACTGCCCTTCCGAGGCCAAACGACTTGCTTGGGCCAAATCCAGAAGCTCACGCAATGCCACTGAGAACACTGCAAAATCGTTAATATCCCCTTCCCTAAGCTCAGCCACGGTTTTACGCCAGCGACTAATCATAGGCTCACTTTTTTCGAGCCAGGTGTGCATGCGCGCATCAATGTCCCCATCCGGCAAGGTATTGATGATACTGGCCGTCAGAGTGCGCTGTTGCCAATCGAGATCATCACGATAAGTTTCTCTTGCCAGGGCTTGCCAATGGCTCTGCACAGAAACCTTGTTAAGCTGTTCTAAGAACCACTCAAGATCCAGATTACAACCGACCTGATAATAGGTCGCCGCCACATCTTCCGCACTGCGATCGGTCTGTTCTGCCCCTTCTATGATACTAAGAGCCGAGAACATATTGTTCGCACCGGCAATGGTGGAAGCCAGTTCTTGCGGCACCTTGGCTTCGATCAAGGTATCGTAGTACTCCTGCCAAACTTGCTTACCTTCACCCGCCAGCAGATCAGACAAGCGCGAACTGATGCCCGCGGCACGTTCTCGGAAACGCGCCACTTCTTCAGCGATATTTAACTCACGACGGCGATTACGTAAGAACCAGCGTGAGGCACGGCGCACCAATCGCATTAACGCAGCCATCATGGACTCTTGAATCTTGGCACTGACTTTATAATCCAGTGCCTCAATCTCCTGCCATAACTCGTTCATACGGAACACATCACGGGCCGTCACATAGGCTTTCACAATCGCATTAATATCAGCACCTGTGCTATCGCGCATACGATTCACATAGGTAATCCCCATGCGATTGACCATTTCATTGGCAAGCTGTGTGGCCACAATTTCACTGCGCAGTTGATGGCCGTAGAGTGCATCAGGAAAGCGCTCCAGCAACATGGCCGGAAACGCATCTTCAACCGATTTAGCCAAGTATTCATTTTGTGAAATTTCTGGGGTATTCAGCAGTTCTTTCAAGTCCCCTTTGGTGTAGCTGATCAAGACAGATAGCTCAGGTCGAGTTAAGCCTTTTTTCTGATTTTTGCGCTCTTCAAGATCTTCATCATTGGGTAAGAATTCCAACTCACGATTCAGTTTCTTCTGACGCTCTAAATCGTTCATCAAGCGCTTATATTCATCAATGCGTGTTTTTGCTTCACGATACGCCAGCGCAATGGCTTGGGTTTGACGATAGTTATTTTGTAGCACCAAGTCAGAGACTTGCTCTGTCATGCTCTCTAAGAACTCATTACGCTGCTTATTGGTGAGATCACCCGCTTGCACCACCCCGTTCAGTAAAATCTTGATATTTACTTCATGGTCTGAACAATCCACACCGGCCGCGTTATCAATAAAGTCGGTAAATGAGGCTCCCTTTCCTTTTAGCGCGTATTCAATACGGGCTCGCTGGGTGATACCCAAGTTACCACCTTCACCAATGACCTTGGCTTGCAACTGCTTACCATTGATTCGTAAGCTGTCGTTGGCTTTATCACCGGCGGCGGCATGGGATTCACTACTGGCTTTCACATACGTGCCAATACCGCCATTCCAAATCAAATCCACCGGTGCTTGTAATAACTCATGGATTAAATCATTCGGTGATAGTTTATCGGCCTTGATATTAAAACAGGCTTTCATTTCAGGTGTGATATCAATGGACTTAGCCGAACGGTTAAACACACCACCACCTTTGGAAATTAATTTACTTTCATAATCCGTCCAGGCACTACGAGGCATATTAAATAAGCGTTCACGTTCTTTGAAGCTGGCTTTCACATCTTCAGGATTTGGGTCGATGAAGATATGCAGATGATTAAATGCGGCCACTAACTTAATGTATTCGCTGCGTAACATACCGTTACCAAATACATCCCCCGCCATATCACCAATGCCAATAACCGAAATGGATTCTTTTTGGACATCTAAGCCCAACTCACGGAAGTGGCGTTGCACCGATACCCAAGCCCCTTTTGCGGTGATGCCCATTTTTTTATGGTCATAACCCACACTGCCGCCACTGGCGAATGCGTCCCCTAACCAAAAGCCACGCTCTTGAGCAATGCCGTTTGAGATATCACTGAACGTTGCGGTGCCTTTATCCGCCGCCACAACAAGATATGGGTCATCATCATCGAAACGGATAACGTGTTCAGGTGGAATCACTTCACCTTCAATAAGGTTGTCGGTGATATCCAACAAGCCTGAAATGAAAATTTTATAGCACTCGATCCCTTCTGCGAGAAATGCATCGCGATCCCCGTCCGGTAATTGCTTAGCAATAAAACCGCCTTTTGCGCCCACAGGTACGATCACCGAGTTTTTCACTTGCTGCGCTTTTACAAGGCCCAACACCTCGGTACGGAAATCCTCAAAACGGTCCGACCAACGTAAGCCACCGCGGGCCACTTTGCCGCCGCGTAAATGCACCCCTTCAACCCGAGGGCTGTAGACGAATATTTCGAATAAGGGTTTCGGCAAAGGAATATCACTGATATCGCGGGGGCTCAGTTTGAACGAGAAGTAACGTTTTAATTCGCCCGTATTGTCTTTTTGGAAGAAATTCGTACGTATAGTGGCGCTGATTAATTCAATGTAGCGTCTAAAGATGCGATCTTCGTTAATGCTTTCTACCTGATCAAGCATTTCGGTAAATTGTGCATTGAGTTTCTCTAGGTACTTTTCACGCGTACTGACTGACGTTTTCACCAAGCTAAAACGCGTGACAAAGTAACGTACAATAAACGAAGCCAAATCTGGGTATTTACATAAAGTATCAGCAATAAACGACTCAGAAATACCAAAGCGAATTTGTTTCATGTAACGTGCATATGCCCTTAACAGGGCCACTTCACGCCAGCCTAAATGGGCGCCTAATAACAAACGGTTAAAGCTGTCGTTTTCCGCCTTACCGAACCAAATAGCTTTAAATGCATCTTGGAATTTTTCTTTACTTTCATGTAGATCAATATTGTCGCTAAAGGTATAGATCATACTGAAATCATGCACCCAGAACTGTTTACCGTCTGAGAGATGAATACCATAAGGGTGCTCACCGATGACTCTGAGACCCAGGTTTTCCAATATAGGAATGACATCTGAAAGGGGTAACAATTTCTCAGGGTTATACAACTTAAATTTAAAGTGATTGCCCGTATCTGCCACGTTACGGTATAAACTCATGGCGATATCGGTTTCATCTTTCATGGACACAATATGTTGTATATCCACTACGGCCGTACGCGGTAAGAATTCTTCTCGGTAGCTGGCACCGAACGCGCGACGATACAGCTGAAAATAACGATTGCCTTTTTCTTCACCCACGCCTTCGATTAAGGCGGCCATCAAATCATCTTGCCAGGAACGCGCAACGGCTTGAATGTCTTTTTCAATGCGTCTTTCGTCATATTCCACTTGAACAGATGGGTTCAATTTAAGCGTGAACAAGGTACGAGCCAAAATAGACTCTGAAAAATACGTCGTAAACTCAATATCCAACGGGTCAAACGCCTCAATTAAAATATTCTGCATTTTGTGGCGCAGCTCGGTGTTGTATAAATCCCTTGGCACATAAATCAAGCACGATAAGAATTTATTTAACTGGTCTTGTCGAATAAAAATGTGAGTACGGCGACGCTCTTGGATATTTAAAATACCAATAGCAGAACGCGCAAGGTGGTCAATATCCGTATGGAATAATTCATCCCGTGGGTAGACCTCTAAAATATGCTGCAATTCCTTGCTGTGATGACTGCCCGAGTTCAAACCTGAACGCTTCAGCACTTGCTTGGTTTTATTGCGCACAATAGGAATATTAAACGAGCTTTCGGAATACACATTCGATGTAAACATCCCTAAGAAACGGCGACCACCCACCACTTGGCCATTCTCGTCGATTTTCTTAACAGTGATGTAATCTGGATATGCAGGGCGATGGATACGCGAGCGACGCCCAGACTTGGTTATCGCGATTAACTGCGGGGCGAGGATCAATGCCTGCATGGTTTCAGGCAAGTCCGCTATGATCACGTTATCAGGGCCATGGGCTTCGGTTTTAAATAACCCATACACATGAGATTTATCTTTTACGGCAATGGATTTATCGGCTTTTTTATCAATGGCGATGTCTTCACACCCTAAGAAAGTAAAATGGTCGTTAATTAACCACTCTATAAAGGCAACCGATTCATTGATCTCTTTTTTAGTGAAAGGCCCTTTGCTGTTCTTTATCCAATCAATGGTTTCTTCGCACTTGGTCTTAACAACTGGGAAGTCACCCACTACCAAGCGGGTTTCTTCAAGAATCTCTTTTAGTGATGTGGCCAAATCTGCCAATACTTTTTCATCTGTATGGCGATCCACTTCCACATAGACTATGGCTTCTCTTGGGTTCTCCACTTCGCCCAAGGGAGAATTTAAATCCAAGTCCCCTTTATCATTACGATCCACATGCATCACAGCATGGTTAATGAAATGGATCGACATTTCACGACGATTCAATTCCATACGAATGGAGTCCACTAAAAATGGCACATCTTTATGCAGAACCTCAACGATGGTATGCGTGGACTGCCAGCCGTGCTCTTCAAAATCCGGGTTAAAAACTCGAATTTTGCTTTCGGACGGGCATTTTTGCATGAAGTTCCAGCAAGCCAATGTGGCACCGTATAAATCATCGATCTTGCGATCTTCAAGCTCTTGCTCTGGGGTTGCGGCGTAATAGTTTTTGGCAAATTCCGCGAGCGCATCTGCATGTTTCTTTGGAACCTCAGCCATTAATCGCTCGATCAATAGACTTACTTGAGGGTGGACTTCCTTATTCAACAAGTTGTTCATGATGGATCCTATGGGATTTATCTATAGATAAATGATAGTTTAACCATCAAAAAACGCGTACCCGTGATACAAGGCAATTTATTCGCGATCAGGGAACTCTTTTACCAAGCTGTAATCCTACCCTTGACCCGCAAGGGAATATTTCTAAAATGCTTGCAAAAACAAAAACTTGGAAATGGTCATATGACAAATCGTGAGCACATCACAGCGTTACAAGCCAGCTTACAAGAACACATCATTGGGCAGCCGGATCTGGTCAACGCCCTGTTAATGGCACTTTTAGCAGATGGCCACCTACTTGTAGAAGGCGCGCCGGGTCTGGCTAAAACCAAGGCCATCAAAACCCTGGCCGATTGCATAGAAGGTGACTACCAGCGTATTCAGTTCACCCCAGACCTGTTGCCTGCTGACATTACTGGCAGTGAAATATACCGCGCCCAAACTGGCGAATTCACCTTTCAAAAAGGGCCTTTGTTTAACAACCTAGTGCTAGCGGATGAAATCAACCGAGCGCCAGCGAAAGTTCAGTCTGCATTACTCGAAGCCATGGCCGAGCGCCAAGTGAGTGTGGCTGGCACCACCTATGATCTGGATAAGCTATTTCTAGTCATGGCCACGCAGAACCCGATTGAACAAGAAGGTACCTACCCGCTACCTGAAGCCCAGCTAGACCGCTTTTTAATGCATGTACGCATCCATTATCCAAGTGCAGAGGCCGAAACCCAAATTTTGCGCCTTGCCCGTGGTGAAGCCCAGAATAACGCAACGCCATTGCCAAGCGAAAAACTCAGTGCTCAGAATATTTTTGCCGCACGCCAAGAAGTCCTCGCCATGCATTTAAGTGAACGGGTTGAGGAGTACATCGTGCAACTGATTATGGCCACTCGTCAGCCTCAAGCCTATGGCGATGACATGGCCAACTGGATTGAATTTGGTGCCAGTCCTCGTGCCACTATCGCATTAGATCGCTGCGCCCGAGCGCACGCTTGGCTTGCTGGTAAAGATTTTGTTAGCCCAGACGATGTGCAAGCGGTACTGCATCCGGTTCTTCGCCACCGTATCATCGTCAGTTTCGATGCCGAAGCCACAGGGATGACAGCAGATCGGGTCATCAACGAGTTAATTATGCGTGTGGCGGTGCCATAACGGAATCGCCATGACAAACCTAGCTAACAGCGATTTTGACTACCTAGAAGGGTTTTTCCCAGGTAGCGCCTTTACCGATGAACACCAGCTAACCCAACTGCGCATGCTGGCAAAACGCTTGCGTATGGCCAGCTTGCCGCAAATTCACGGCATGTTGGCCGGTGGTCATGCCAGCAAACAAAAAGGCCGCGGCTTAGATTTAGACCAACTACGCCAATACTTGCCTGGGGATGATATTCGCAGCATTGACTGGCGCGTAACCGCTCGTACGCAAGCACCCCACACTCGAATATATAAAGAAGAACGTGAGCGCCCCGTTGTGATTATGTGTGATCAGCGTACACCCATGGCATTTGGCTCACAGCGCAGTTTTAAATCCGTGGTCGCCGCACAATGCGCCTCCATTATCGCTTGGGCAGCACTTGACCATGGGGACCGTGTGGGCGCGTTTATTTTAGGTGATGCAAGTGAAAAAGATTTTCGTCCCAAACAGCGCGCGCAACATGTGTTGCAAATTCTAAAGTCCATAAACGAGTTTAACCATAAACTTAAAACCCATGGCCCAGTCACGAACAACCTCAGCGACTGCCTTAAAAAACTGCATAAAGGGGTCAAACCCGGCACCACTATTTATTTGATCAGTGATTTTTTTGATTTAAGCTCAGACGATAAAGCCGCATTATTTAATCTAAAACGGCATAACCATGTAGTGGCGCTTCAAGTTTATGATGCCCTTGAACGAGACATGCCGCCACCTGGAATGTATGGCGTCACCGATGGCATAAATGAAGGCTTTTTAGATACTCAGACCAAACATTCACAACAGGCTTACCGAGAAGCCGTGAGCGTTTTTCAACAAGGTATCGAACAAACCTTTAAGCAGCTCGCCATTAATCACCATCAAGTGGATGCATCACAAATCCCCTTCATGGCGTTAAAAATTGCACTCGAACAACGAGGTGCAAAATGAACCCGCTAGATCAACTTAAAGACATACATTTGCCTCAAGCTGTCTCCATCTGGCCACCTGCATGGCCTTGGTGGCTAATGATGGCGTTAATAGTGGCCGCGACCGCCTTGGCGTTATGGCATCGTAAGCGTCAAGCTTGGCGCCGTGCGGCACTTAAACAATGCAGCCAGATTAACTGGCAGTGCGAACACAGCGCGTATCGCGATGCAAATAAGTTATTGAAACAAATTTGTGTGCAAAAAATTGATCGTTCAAGCGCCCGTCTTAGTGGCGAAGCTTGGCTCACATTTTTGGATGCACAGGTTAAACAACCCATTTTTATGCCTCAGTTGCGCCCTTTTGCCCATGTACTGGATGAACCCAATATTCAAATGGACACATCCGAATTACACCACGCAGTAAACCGCTGGATAAGGAAGGTAAAATGCTAAGTTTGCACTGGCCTTGGTTACTACTGGCCCTGCCTCTGCCTCTACTGGTTTATTACTTTGTGCCTGCCCAACAACAAAGTTCTAGCCAAGTGTTTGCACCAAGCTTGATGATGCTGGCCGAACAAAAAAAACAAGGCGTACAAAAACCGTCTCTGATCATGTATGGGCTCATGGCCCTTGCCTGGTTTTGTTTGGTTCTGGCCTGCACTCGGCCTATTTTTGTAGGGGAACCTAAAGCCATTACCGAAACCGACCGCAACATGATGTTGGCCGTGGATATTTCAGGCAGCATGGCCGAAGAAGATATGGCCGTGCAGGGGCGTTTAATCAATCGATTACAAGCGGTAAAAGTGGTGTTAACCGATTTCATTGCACAGCGCAAAGGGGACCGCTTAGGGTTAATATTATTTGGCTCTAAAGCCTATATTCAAACCCCTTTAACCTTTGATTTAACCACTCTGGAACAACTCTTAAATGAAGCCGCCTTAGGTTTGGCCGGTAAACAAACTGCCATTGGTGATGCCATTGGTTTAGGCCTTAAACGCTTACAATCCTTACCTGAATCCAACCGCGTGTTGATTTTATTAACTGACGGACAAAATACCGCAGGTGAAATTGAACCGCTTCAAGCGGCCAAACTTGCCGCACAAGCGGGTGTGAAAATTTATACCGTGGGCATTGGCGCCGATGAGCTCATCAAGCAAGGCTTCTTTGGGCCGCGCAGAGTCAACCCTAGTCGAGACTTAGACGAACCAACCCTGATTGAAATTGCCAAAAGCACCGGTGGTGATTACTTTCGCGCACGCAACCTAGAAGAACTGGATCGCATTTACGCACTGTTAGATGACCTAGAAGAAATCGAAGTACAGCAACAAATGATTCGACCTGAAAAATCCTTGTTTCACTACCCTTTAGGCCTAGCACTATTTTTAGCTGGCCTTATTTTCGCTCTGCAACAGGGCTGGTTTTCAGCTTTAACTTTTGCAAAATTCAGCACCAAGGAGAAAGCCAATGTCTGACTTTCACCTATTACGCCCTGAGTGGACGTTGCTCATATTACCGCTGGCCATTTTGTTTTTCTTTAAACAGGTCAAACCACTAAAAGCCGGTAGCTGGCAGTCAATTATTTCACCCAAGTTGCAACAACATGTGTTGTTTCAAACCCACGTTAAAGGCACTGGCCGTTACCTTCAATCTGGACTTTGGCTGGCGGCACTATTGGGCATTTTCGCCATGAGTGGCCCTAGCTGGGAAAAGCAAAACACCGATGTCTATCGCTCACAACAAGGCTTAGTCATCGGCTTAGATTTGTCTTTATCCATGACCTCACAAGATGTGGCCCCTTCGCGAGTACAGCGAGCAAAATATAAAATTATTGATGTGCTGCAAGCCCAGCAAGGACAAAACATCGGTTTAATCGCCTATGCCGGTGACGCCCACGTGGTGAGCCCACTGACACAAGATAACAACACCATCACCGCGTTGCTCTCCCCTTTAGACCCTTACATTATGCCTAGCCAAGGCAGTAACTTAGTTAAACTTGCACAGGAAACGGTTAACCTTTTTCAGCAGGCTGCTAGTTCACCAAGAACCTTACTGCTTGTAACCGATGGCGTTGAAAACAGGGACATCGAGCAAGCTGCCCAACTGTTAAATCAAGCCAATATTCAGCTTGCTATTTTAGCGGTGGGGACGGAACAAGGTGCGCCCATGGTGCAACCAGATGGCCGTTTTTTCAAAGACAGCCAAGGTCAGGTCATCATGCCTCCCCTTGAGTGGAGCAACTTACAGCAACTCGCCAATGCCACGGGTGCCAAAATTGAACGTTTAAGCAGTAATGACCGCGACATCAGCAACTTACTTTCTAACTTTGCTTTATCGACCCAATTTAAAAAAGACGATGATGAAAAGATGCAGTTTGATCAATGGTTAGACGGTGGTTACTGGTTACTATTACCCATGATGCTGTTATGCCTGAGTGCGTTTCGTAAAGGCATTGTATTGGGTGTTGCGCTATTGGTGATGTGGCAACCAAATGACAGTTTTGCTCAAGTTAGCTTACCTGATGCCTTGCTTAACGGTGATCAACAAGGTGAGCGATACTTTACCCAAGATCCAGCAAAAGCCGCTGAGCATTTCAACGACCCAAAATGGAAAGCGAGCAGCTTATACAAGGCTGGGGATTACCAAGGGGCATTGGATATTTGGCAGCAATTTAATGATGCACAAAGTTTATATAATCAGGGCAATGCCCTTGCTCAACTTCAACAGTTTGAACAAGCCATTGAGGCCTATGATCAAGCCTTAAGTCAAAACCCTGACCTTGAAGATGCCAAAGC
This sequence comes from Bermanella sp., assembly GCA_051277445.1. GTDB lineage: Bacteria > Pseudomonadota > Gammaproteobacteria > Pseudomonadales > Oceanobacteraceae > Bermanella. The sequence goes on from JBNMQC010000077.1 coordinate 9,953, forward strand.
CAATAAGGCCCTCATCGAACAATTACTTAAACACCAACAAGAAAACCCACAGCAAAACCAAGACAGTTCAGACTCTCAAGAGAATGCGTCAAAACAAGACGGGGAGTCTTCTGACTCACAACAAAATCAATCACAAAATGGCCAAAATCAGGACGATCAAAAACAAGACAGTCAGAAACAAGACGGCAAAGACGCTCAATCGTCTGAATCTCAAGATACCGGATCACAAGAACAAGATGGCTCGAGCGCCAATGAACAAAACAATAGCGAAAACCCGTTAGAACAGGCGCAAACCGATGCTGAAAAGCAACGCGAAGCCGAAATGGAAAAACGCAAACAAGAGATGGCAAAGCAGCGTAGCGATCAAGAAAAAAGCGAAGAAGACCTGCAAGATGAGTCGCAGGACTTTCAAGCGCAACCCAAAAGCCAAGAAGACTTAGAACAAGAACAAGCCATGAAGCAGTGGATACAGCGCATACCGGATGATCCTGGTGGTTTATTGCGCAATAAGTTTCTATATCAGTATCAACAACGCCAAGGCAACACAGAACAAGATGGGGAGCGTAAACCGTGGTAAGACACTTAATTTTTATTGTATTTTTTAGCTTACTTACAAGCCAGTCTTTTGCCGTGGCATTTGAAGCGAATGTAGATCGCGCAAACATCGGTGAAGGAGAATCGTTGATTCTAACATTACGCTATAACAGCAATGTGTTTTCAGGGGACCCTGATCTTTCGCCGCTGGACCAACAGTTCACTGTTATAAACCAACAACGTAAAAATAGTTTTCAATACATTGATGGTAAAAGTGAATCGTGGACAGTTTGGACAATTACCCTCACACCAAAACTCAAAGGCAACCTGGTGCTGCCCTCCATTGAGTACAAGGGCGAGCGTACCCAGCCTATTCAAATTAATGTCAATAAATTGGACCCTAGCTTACAAAATCAACAAAAAGATGTGTTCTTCCA
>JBNMQC010000078.1:0-10910 GCA_051277445.1 Bermanella sp.
CTTCACAGTCACAGCCACATTTAAGTGTTTAATGTAACGTTGAATCCTGTTGTTAAAGGGGGTTTGCTTACAGTCGTAAAGCGTCAGACAACATGCTTGTCTATCGACTTTCTTTTGTTCTAAAGAACTGCGTTTTATTGGGGGAGTAATAACTGAGGAACAGGATGCCAAAAATTTTCGGTACCAATACATAACCACGCCAAGCCAACTTCAAGGTTTGGCGCTATTCTACTGCTCATAACTCAAAATACTAGTCCAATCAGACAGAATTAAACCAGTAATATTCGATTAAGTGCGAATACCACCAATGAGCCGATACACAAGCAGTAAAATGCCACCCAACGGGCCATGATACAGCGCCGACAATGCTTTTTTGCTTTCACTTATAAGACCTCTTGCGATGTCTTATAAGTGTAGCTAAAAATTTAATGAATCAACTTATTACGCGAGAAGCTTGGAATGCTGCTCCAGTCTTCCCAGTGCATCCATACAGCAAAGGCCTTGCCGACGATATTTTCATCAGGCACAAAGCCCCAAAAACGGCTATCACCGGAGTTATCTCGGTTATCGCCCATCATGAAGTAATGCCCTTGTGGCACCACCCACTCACCATCACCGCGGCTAGGAATGCCCACATATTGCTGAACTGGATAATCATTTTCTTGATAGGTAATAATACGTGGCGCGTTATGCGGAAAAGCACCCACTAATTCACGGGGAACTTGCTCACCGTTGATAAAAAGCTGCTTATTGGAATAACGAATTTGATCACCAGGCAAACCGATTACACGCTTGATGAAATATCTTGGGTCATGTGGAGGAATAAACACCATTACATCGCCACGCTGAGGGTCATCCACTTCTATCACCTTGGTGCCAATCACCGGCAAACGGAAACCGTAAGAAAATTTATTCACCAGAATGAAGTCGCCTTTAATCAAGGTAGGCTCCATTGATCCGGATGGGATTTGAAAAGGCTCAACCAGAAAAGACCTCAGCACCAACACTAACGCTAATACAGGGAAGAAACCTTTGCTGTTTTCAATTAACCAAGGCTCTTTTTGTGCACTAACAACCTGCTCAGAAGCCGCACCTTGTAACTCAAGATCTTGTACTAATGCAAAGCGCTTTTTAGCAAAATACAACTTATCTGCCAACGCCACTAAACCAGTGACAAACGTGGCCACCACTAACACTAAAGGGAAATCGATATCCATGTAACTCTCATTGTTTTATTAGGTATGTGCTAAAAATCCGAGCCATTCTACCAATCTTGCGCAGAATCTCACCCATAAATCTCAGGTTTAAGCTCAAAGTCTCAGACCCCTAATGGCCTGAGCCAGTTCCACAGCATATCCATCTGTCATACCCGCAATATAATCGACAACACGCAAGTACGCGCGATATTTGTCCCAACCGGCCTGTGGCGCATGACGGCCAATTAAATCCAATATCCGTTGTGATTTATAGCTCACACCTTGACCTGCCAATACTTCATCGACAGCGGTTAAAAACGAGTCAAGCAAGCTACCAAGCGTGGTGTAAGCGCCAATTTCAATTAACGCCTTTTTCGGGTCTTTGAATATTTTTTCACGGGCAAGGCTTTTCGCTTGTGCAATACAACTGGCCACCTTTGGGTCTGCCAATGCGATTAAATCCCCTTTCAACTGGCCATTAAGCAAGGCTTGTTCTTGCTCAATAAATGCCTGTGCCACAGCATTCACCATAATTTCAATGGCTTTACCACGCAAAATAGCCAGTCGTCTTCGTGCGGGGTCTTCTGCAGTGGTTTTAAAATAAGACGCAGGCACGTCTTCACCTATGAGATTGAGCAGTAATGACTCAACTTCGCTGTATTGCAGCAGGTTCATTTCCACGCCATCTTCTAAGTCGATAATGGCGTAACAAATGTCATCGGCCGCTTCCATCAAGTAGACCAATGGATGCCGACAATATCGGTTCTCTTCGATCTTGATTAAACCCACCTCTTGCGCAATTTCATTCAGAAACGCCAGTTCAGATTGATACACACCAAATTTCTCACCTTTTAACGGATCTTGATAACCACTGTGCCAAGGGTATTTAAGGAAACTCCCCAAGGTGGCATAGGTTAAGCGCATGCCGCCATCAAATCGGTGGTATTCCAACTGGGTTAAAATGCGCAACCCTTGAGCGTTGCCTTCGAAGATTTGAAAATCGTTAATTTGCTCTTTAGACAACCCCTGCAAAAAAGCGGCGTTTTTACTATCACGAAACCAGTGCCGAATAGCGTCCTCACCGGTGTGGCCAAAAGGCGGGTTACCAATATCATGGGCCAAACAAGCGGCTTGAACTATGGCGCCTAAGTCCGCAGGCGTAATCCCCTTAGGTAAGCGCTCCTCAAGCATTTCACCTACTTGGGCACCTAAGCTGCGACCCACGCAGCTCACTTCTAAGCTGTGAGTTAAACGACTGTGTATATGATCATTGTCACTAAGAGGGTGTACTTGGGTTTTGCGCTCTAAGCGGCGAAAGCTGCTAGAAAAAATGACACGGTCATGGTCTTTATGAAATGGCGTGCGAGATTCACTGAGCTGCGCACTTTCATCTTCACCAAAACGTTTTGCATTCAACAAGGTATTCCAATCCAAAGCGCTCTCCCTATTCTTTTGATAATTCGATTATGGCGTACACATTTTACGTTCTACTTTCTAAACTCATGGGATTCATAAGTTCCTAACCAACGGTATTCAGACGCATAAAACTTTAACTCTTCGATGGCATTTTGCATGGCAGGTGTGTCAATGTGCTCAGCGATATCAATATGGAACTGGCTACTTTTTAACGTGGTGCTGTCTAAATAGCTTTCCACTTTAATTAGATTTAAACCGTTGGTCGCAAAACCACCTAAGGCTTTATAAAGCGCCGCAGGTATATTACGCATGGTAAATAAAATCGACGTAACATAGGCTTTTTTTGCATCATATTCACTTACCGCAGCGTCTTTCATTAATACAATAAAACGCGTGGTATTACCGCTGATGTCTTCAAACTGGCGCTCAATAATATTTAGGCCATACAGGTCGGCCGCCAATTCTGAGGCCACCGCACTGCCGGTCAGATCGCCATTTTGTGCTAATAACTTTGCAGCACCAGCTGTATCAAACTCAGCACGAGACTCTAATCCCAAAGCAATGATTTTATCGTGGCATTGCGCTAATGCCTGAGGGTGTGACATCACCCAGCTAGGCGTCGCGCCAGGAAGCGCCATCAAACAATGAGAAACCGGCTGAAAATGTTCGGCGACGATATTTAAATGGGTTTTTGGTATTTGACGATAAATTTCTTCCACCCGTCCAGCACTGGAATTCTCTAGTGGAATCATGGCCCATTTTGCTTCACCGCGTTCCACCGCCGAGATAGCCTGCACAAAGCTGTCATAGGGAACAGCTTGCGCATCCGGATTTACATGTTTACATGCCAAATGACTATAAGCACCGAGCTGCCCCTGAAATGCTATTTTCTGCATGAATACACCTATATTTATAACTTATTTAGATATTAACAGTTTTCGCCAAATTCGATATGTGAAATAGCTCTTCTATACTCATACAAAAGCCTATTTAAGAATCCTATGCTGAAAAAAATCGAGACAAAAAGCCTGAAGCCCGGAATGTATGTGGCGAATATTACTCAGCATGGGCTTAGTTTGCATGAACATGAACGAGAAGGCCGCATTAAAGATCAAGCGACCATAGAATCACTGCTTAAACGGGGCATTAAAGAGCTCTACATCGACACCGACATGGGCACTGACAGCCCAGAGGCCATATCTCTAGAAGCCAATGAGCAAAAACTCGACACTAAGATTAAAGATATTGCCCAACACGCTCCCACAGAAAGAGACGTAAAATCCGCCACACTCAATAAAGAACTCGAAAAAGCAACCAAGCTTCACAGTGAAGCACTGGACCTAGTTAATAACGCGATGAGTTCCGCCAAATCCGGCCAAGCCGTCGATATCTCGCCATTTGAAGATATGGCCGACAATTTTATGGACTCAGTCGTCAGAAACCAAAATGCCCTCGCCTGCTTGTCTCGCATACGCAAAAAAGACAATTATCTAATGGAACACAGTGTCAATGTGGCCGTGCTCATGTCCATTCTGGGCAAACACCTTGAGTTAGATCGGGCCTATCTTCACCAATGCGTTACAGGGGCGCTGCTTCATGATATTGGCAAGATTTTGATTCCTGACCGCGTGCTACATAAGCCTGATAAGCTGACGGAAGAGGAATACGAGATCATGAAACGCCATGCCAGTTACAGCGCAAAGATCCTACAACGAAATGCGCGCTTTTCTCAGGTATCCATTAACGTAGCCGCCCAGCACCATGAACGCATTGACGGCAAAGGCTACCCTTTAGGTTTAAAAGACGAGCAAATATCAAAAGAAGCCCTCATGGCTTCTGTGGCCGATATTTATGATGCCATTACCGCAGATCGGGTTTACCACAAAGGCATGACGCCTTCGAACGCACTCAAGCGCATGATGGAATGGTGCGGTCCGCACCTAGATACTCATTATGTTCATAGCTTCATTAAGGCCATTGGCGTGTACCCTGTGGGTTCATTCGTCAAACTCTCAAATGACACGGGTGCAGTGGTCATTGAAGAGAACGCAGACACCCTTAAACCCGTCGTCAAAATCATTTTCGACTTTAAAACCAATGCCTATAGTCACATCAGTGTGAAAAACCTCAGCCTTCCAGAATGCCAAGATCGCATCGCCCAAGTGCTTGACCCTAATGACTACGGCATAAATCTTACGGATTTCATGCTTTAACCCTCTTTTTGTCACTATCCTTTGTAAGTCATTGTATTTACATTAAAAAAAATGAAAAAAAAGGTTGACCAAATAGGCATTCGTCAATAATATACGCCCCGCAGTCAAGGCAACGCCGAGACAGCACTGTAGTTCCTCGATAGCTCAGTTGGTAGAGCAGTAGACTGTTAATCTATTGGTCACTGGTTCGAGTCCAGTTCGAGGAGCCACTTTCGGAGCATAGCGCAGCCTGGTAGCGCATCTGGTTTGGGACCAGAGGGTCGGGAGTTCGAATCTCTCTGCTCCGACCATCTTTTTTTACCTAGTACAATCTTTAAATATCTAACAATATCGTTGTTATATATATCTGTCGGAGCATAGCGCAGCCTGGTAGCGCATCTGGTTTGGGACCAGAGGGTCGGGAGTTCGAATCTCTCTGCTCCGACCATTATACTTCCTATCGTTACTTTCTTAGCTTTTATTTCTTGCCTTACTTAATTTACTAAATATTTTTCTGTTAAATCTATCGATACCCCCCCTCTACACGAATAAATTTTAAACACAAAAAAGCCCGGTAAAAACCGGGCTTTTTTACAACCTATTAATCGATTAAGATTTTTCAATTGAAAGCAATTCAACTTCAAATACTAAAGTCGAGTTTGCAGGGATCTTAGGACTAGGGCTTTGCTCACCATAAGCTAATTGCGCAGGAATATGTAAACGCCACTTGCCACCCACTTTCATTAACTGAAGCGCTTCAGTCCAGCCCGCAATCACACGGTTAACGGGGAATTTAGCTGGAGTACCACGCTCAATCGAGCTATCAAATACAGAACCGTCAATTAACGTACCCTGATAATGCACTTCTACTGTATCCGTTTCAGACGGCATATCGCCCGTACCTTCAACCAATACCTCATAAAGCAGACCGCTTTCAGTGGCTTTAACGCCTTCTTTTTCAGACGTTGCGGCTAGATAGTCAGCACCTTCTTTTAGCACACCTTCAGACTCAAGCTGCTGCTTGGCCATCTGCTCTTCACGAACCGCAGCAAATGCTTCACGAATTTGCTCTTCTTCTAAACGAGCAGGCTGCTCACTCAACACATCTTGTAAGCCTGCAATCATAGCTTCAGTGTTAATTTCAATTGGCTGACCCGTCACACTACGTGCCATGCTCATGCCAATACCGTAGCTCATTTTGTCTACATTGGTTTCTAATGCTACTTCTTTCTCGCCACAACCTGCTAACAACACAGCCGACGCAAGAGCGACCATAGGTAATTTACGCATACTAACTCTCTTATATTTAGGTACAAACAAAGCGACCTTCGCTTAAACGACGCTTACATTCACGATGATAATTTTCACAGACTTGATGCTCTGCGGTGGATAAACTTACCGCGTAATCACAGTCTTGTATTTTTTGCCTCAAGTCATCATCACTTAAGCGGGTAATATCATTACCACAACCCAGTAAAGATACAGACAAGCAAACCAGCATAAAGTTTTTAAACTTACCACTTAGCATAAGCCAAAACCACTTCGTAACGTTCACCTCAAACTTGAGGTATAAAATAAAAGCCAGCTAAGCTGGCTTTATATCAAACAATAATGGTTTATAGATGAAGACTCAAACCAATGTATGGGCCGGCTACCGTTGCTTTTGCATTCAGGTCGTCGTCGCCACCACCGAAGTCATCTGGGTTTATTTCCAGATCAAAGCTACGGTAACCTGCTGTAATACCCACATCCAATAATGGAATCACAGGTAACACATAGGTCATATTTAAATCGTAATCGGTAATACCGGAATCACCGTAAGAGATCACATTAATATCACCGCCGAAAGATAGACCTGTTAGCGGCACATCTACACCTGCTTTTAGGTAACCCATAGGGACGGTTACATCTAAATCAGCAGACGCCGATTGATTAGAGCCATCAGTAGAAACTGCAGACATAGAACCATCAAACTGACGCAGTGTTAAACCAAAGTCTAACGTCACGATAGGAAGTGGTAGACCCCAGTATAAAGTGTAATCTGTATGAGTTAGGTCTAGTTCACTTTTTAATGCGGTATTCGCAGTAAGAGTCTCACCACCCAGGTTGAAAGATGAGGTCAGCGTACCATTACCGTCAGAACTCATATCTGTCATCTTAATTTTAATGTTTGGCACTACTGGAATTGGGTGCTCAAATGCGAAATACACAACATTTTGTCCTCCAGCATCAAGGTTTAAATCATCTTCTAAATCCGCTTGATTTGAACCAGCACCCGCATCACCAGAAACCGTTTGATCCCAGTAATAACCGCCCGCATAGAAATCGACTAATGGCAGTGCACTGGCTGCCTGTGGTAAAGACGCAGCAACAACGGCTGCAGCAAGGATTTTTTTCATTGTTATCTTCCTTCTAAAAGTAATCATTAAGATTGACCAAGGGCTAACGCTATCATGATCAATAGGTTTGACCAAATTTAATCACAACCACGACGAAAACGCAGCTTAAGCATGCGCAATATGCGGGGGTTTTCACTTAAAGTGAGGTCATTTTGCTAGAAATCTGCTCAATTGGCGTCAATTCACACCATTCAAAACCTGTTTCTTGATTCGCCATAATCACCCAATCAGGCTCACAGCCCAAAGCAGAACAGATGTTCTGTATGGCAAGATCTTCTTGGTTGTTCTGCCCACTAATATGAGTAGCCACAACAAACTGCAGTTGCTCAGTATCCACCTGCGTTAAAAATTGCGCGGCTTGCTCATTATTCAAATGACCAAGCGGCCCTTCCACTCTGACTTTTAACTTAGGTGGATACGGCCCTCTTCTGAGCATATTCACATCATGATTGGTTTCGATTAACAAACCATGACACTGGCGATATTTTTCAACAATATAAGGGGTAAGACTGCCAAGATCGGTCAATATACCCACGGTAAACTCACCATCCGTCACAACAAACTGGGTGGGCTCTCGGGCATCATGAGGGACAACTACCGGTGAAATGGTTAATTCACCAATTTGAAAATCTTTATGACTATCAATGACTTGTAAGCTAGGAATACTGCCTAAGCCCTCGTGTTGGGCGGTACCATGAGAACAATATACGGGGACTCGATATTTACGGGCAAGAGGTCCAACCCCTTTTATATGATCACTGTGCTCATGAGTAATGAGCACAGCGCTAAGATTCAGAGGCGTAAGGCCTTTTTGAGCAAGACGATTTTCAAATTCTTTAAGGGTAAAGCCGTCATCTATTAGAATGCAGGTATCACCCTTTTGAATTAAGGTGCCGTTTCCTTTACTACCACTGCCAATACTACAGAATCGCACTAGAGGTTATCTTGAATCTTTTCCAGTAGTGACTGTGCTTCTGCGTCTTCAGCAAGATTTTCAGCATCTTCATGAATGGCAATATACACACCGCTACGTGCTTGGTTCAGCTTAACCTGCAAAGGCACTTTAATCGGCTCAGGCTCACCACCAAACAAGCCCGACCAAAAGCCCACATCATCTGGGTTACCAGGCTTCACTAACTCAATGTAATACGTCCCAATACTGCGATTTAAGTCAGTAATATTGATATCCGCTTTTTTAAGGGCTTCACCTAATTCAGACCAAGCGCGAGCAAACTCAATATTTAAACGTAAAATCGGTGTACCGTTACCATCCTTAAGCAGATTTGTTTCTAGCTCTACTTGGCTCAGCTCAGATAAGCTGGTTGATGCAGGCTCATCGTTGTCCGCTAAAACCAAAGGTGTTGGGCGAGGTAAAACGAACTCCTCTGTCTTTAGTTCACCTTTTACGTCAGGTATCGGCAGCTGAGGCTTCAACGAGACCTTAGCTACATCACTTGGCACCTGAATATTTGGCTGAATCTTGCTGTTCAAGTAGTCATTCGAACGATCATGAAACAACCAGCTGCAGCCGTTAAGCGCCAATAATGAAACAAGTAATACACCTAAACGCATTAGGTACTCCAATCTTATAATTATTAAACCAGCTTCCATTGACTCAATGCTTGACGCAAAGGTTCCCGAAGCGGTTCGGATAGCTGTGTAAGTGGTAAACGAATCGCAGGTCCAATGATACCCATTTCATGCAACGCCCACTTAACAGGAATGGGGTTGGATTCAAGGAACATCGCATTATGAAGAACCATAAGCTCATCATTCATTGCTTTCGCTTCTTCAGCCTTACCTTCTAATGCTAATGCGCACAGTTTGGCCATTTGCTCTGGCGCCACGTTAGCGGTCACCGAGATATTCCCTTTACCACCAGCAAGAATTAATTCATAGGCGGTTTCATCATCGCCAGAATACACAGCCATTTTATCGCCAACACGGGCAATCACATCACGGGCACGAGCAATATCACCTGTGGCTTCTTTGATACCAATAATATTGTCAAATTGAGCCAAGCGCTCAACCGTTTCAGGCAACATGTCACAGGCCGTACGACCTGGCACATTGTAAAGAATCTGAGGAATACTCGCCGCTTCTGCAATGGCTTTATGATGCAAAAACAGGCCTTCTTGAGTCGGCTTATTGTAATAAGGCGTGACCAGTAATACTGCATCTGCACCCAAACGCTGAGCTTCTTTGGTTAAATGAATGGCTTCTGACGTAGAGTTAGCACCGGTACCTGCAATAACTGGGATACGGCCATTCACCCAGTTAACCACCTGACCAATCACTTCTAAGTGTTCTTCAGGGTCAAGCGTGGCCGACTCACCAGAGGTACCAACAGCAACAATTGAGGCAGTACCCTTCTCAATATGCATCTCCACCAATTTCTTCAGGGCATTCCAATCCACAGCCCCTGTTGCTTCCATTGGTGTCACTAAAGCTACGATGCTTCCGGTGATCATGTACCTTCTCCGAGAACGATATAAAAATAGAGCGCAATGGTACTGGCGCGGCCCGCTTGTGGCAAGGCCCGCCAGACGAATATGAGTGTTTTGGACACTCTATAATGAATGTTTATTCGATTATGCTTGAGTCTCAGGCTCCTGCTGAGCAGCCTGGATACCTTTTGGCCACGAGGTGATCACCGCTTTGAAAATGGTGGCCAGTGGAATGGCAAAAAATACCCCCCAAAGTCCCCATAAGCCGCCAAACAACAAAACGGCCAATATAATCACCACAGGGTGTAAATTCACCGCCTCTGAAAACAGCAAAGGCACCAATACATTGCCATCAAGGGCCTGAATAATGAAATACACCGCTACCAGATAGTAAAAATCTGAGCTGATCCCCCATTGAAAATAAGCAATCATCACCACAGGAACGGTCACCACAGCCGCGCCAATATAGGGAATCACCACCGACAAACCGACCAAAATAGCCAAAAGTGCTGCATATCGAATCCCCATAATCGCAAAGGCGGCATAGGTCACCACCCCTACCACACCGATCTCAACGACCTTGCCACGAATGTAGTTGGCAAATTGATCATCCATTTCGCGCCACACTTTACCAATCAATACTCGTTTAGTTGGCATCACCGACACCCACCAGCGCACCATCATATTGCCGTCTTTTAAAAAGAAAAAAACCAGCAAAGGCACCAATACAAGGTAAATCAAAATGGCGAAAACATTCGGCAAATTCGACAATGAAAATGACAATGCCAGCTGACCAATGCGCCCAGCTTCTTCACCAATGGTTTTGCCCAGTGCTTGAACTTGCGCTTCATCAAAAATTTGCGGATAACGCTCAGGCAGAATCACCAATAGATCATGACCCTTAGCCAGCATTTTGGGTAACTCGGTGAACAATTGGGTCACCTGTCCCCAAACCGCAGGCACAATAATGAACATGATGGTTAAACACAGCACAATAAACATGACAAAGACAATCACACTGGCTGTCGTATGACCCACCCCCCGGCGCTTTAAAGCAAGCACAGGGCCTTGCAATAAATAAGCAACAACAACACTGGCAATAGCAGGGGCCAACTCACTGCCCAGCGTTAAAACAATGACAAAACCTGCAATTAACAACAACAATAGAAACAGTGCTTCTTCATCCGAAAAATACTGCTCCACCCAACCACGAATTAGACGCATCATAGACATGTTGTGTCTATTCTCCTTTTTTAATAT
>JBNMQC010000079.1:0-10500 GCA_051277445.1 Bermanella sp.
CTGTGAATAAATTACGTTCAGTTTCTGCATTTTTACCAAGGTAGGTTTCAATCAGCGTTAGCTGTTCTGCACTGGCTTCACTAAAACGTACGAGCTGCAAACCATCTAATGACTCAATACTGGATAAGCTTGCTTGAAATTGGCCATTTACAAACACCAACTCAATGGCATCCAAACCTTCTACTTTAAAATCAGCAGGAGAGGCGCTCACACTCACAGATTCAACCGCTTGATTGAAGTCTTGCTTAGTCAAGGCATGCAAGCTGGTGTATTTCCAAGACTCGGTTTTACGAGTTGGAAACGGCATGATAGAAAACGCGTCAGCACCTGCCGCATTAAGCGCCTGAAAAGGCTGACCATGTTCACTGGCCTTTACAAAAGACAGGGCCTTTTGATTAAACTCTGAAACTGCTTGTGTCATCTTAAGCTGCTCCGTTTTCAATCCAGCCGTAGCCTTTTTCTTCAAGCTCAAGGGCCAGCTCTTTACCACCAGATTTAACGATCTTGCCATCCGCTAATACATGAACAAAGTCAGGCACGATGTAATCAAGCAGACGCTGATAATGGGTTACAACAATAAATGAACGATTTGGATCACGCTGAGAGTTAACCCCTTCTGCAACCACTTGCAGTGCATCAATATCCAAACCAGAGTCGGTTTCATCCAGAATGCAAAGTTTCGGCTCGAGCAACATCATCTGCATGATTTCGTTGCGTTTTTTCTCGCCACCACTAAAGCCTTCGTTGACACCACGCTTCAAGAAGTTCTGGTTCAAGTTAACCGCTTTACATTTTTCACGGGCAAGCTTTAAAAAGCTCACACTGTCCATTGGCTCTTGTCCGCGATGCGCGCGTACCGCATCAACCGACGCTTTCAAAAACTCTAAGTTACTCACGCCAGGAATTTCAACAGGGTATTGAAACGCTAAGAACAAGCCTTCACGGGCACGCTCTTCGGTGTCCATCTCTAAAATATTTTTACCATCAAAGCTGACTTCGCCCGCTGTGACTTCATAGCCTTCGCGACCAGACAACACATTACCCAGTGTACTTTTACCGGCACCATTTGGACCCATGATGGCATGAATTTCACCCGGTTTAATTTCGATATTTAAACCTTTTAGGATTTCTTTCTCTTCAACGCTTGCGTGTAGATTTTTGATACTTAGCATAATAATTTCCAATCTTGTTTGTAGGGCGGGAATATCCATTACCGCATTTAATTGGTGGGCACAGCCCACCCTACATCAACCTTTAACCGACAGAGCCTTCTAGTGATACTTCCAACAACTTGCCTGCTTCAACTGCAAATTCCATTGGTAGCTCTTTAAACACTTCTTTACAGAATCCGTTTACGATCATGGACACCGCTTTCTCTGGATCAATACCGCGCTGGCGACACAAAAACATTTGATCATCACTTACCGTCGAGGTGGTGGCTTCATGCTCGATAACCGCACTTGGGTGTTTGCTTTCAATATATGGAAAGGTGTGAGCACCACACTTATCGCCAATTAAAAGTGAGTCACACTGTGTAAAGTTACGGGCACCGGCCGCACTTGGATTCATGCGCACCAAGCCGCGATAAGCGTTCTGACTTTTACCGGCGCTGATACCTTTAGAAATAATGGTCGACTTGGTATTTTTGCCCAAATGAATCATCTTGGTACCGGTATCCGCTTGCTGATAATTATTGGTTAACGCAACCGAATAAAACTCACCAATAGCGTTATCACCTTTTAAAATACAGCTTGGGTATTTCCAAGTGACCGCAGATCCCGTTTCAACTTGTGTCCAAGACACCTTGGCATTGGTATGAGCAACCGCACGTTTGGTTACAAAGTTATAAATGCCGCCTTTGCCATTTTCATCGCCTGGATACCAATTTTGTACCGTGCTGTATTTGATTTCAGCATTATCCAAGGCAACCAATTCAACCACGGCTGCGTGTAATTGATTTTCATCACGCATCGGGGCGGTACAGCCTTCAAGGTAGCTTACGTGAGAGCCTTCATCGGCAATGATCAAAGTACGTTCAAACTGACCCGTGTTTTGTTCGTTAATACGGAAATACGTCGACAGCTCCATCGGGCAACGCACGCCTTTTGGTATGTACACAAAACTGCCATCAGAAAACACAGCGCAGTTTAGTGCGGCATAATAGTTATCGCGCTGTGGCACAACCGAACCTAAATATTTTTTAATCAGCTCTGGATGTTTATGCACCGCTTCACTGATTGGCATGAAAATCACGCCCGCTTCCGATAGTTTTTCGCGGAACGTGGTGGCGACCGATACTGAGTCGAATACCACATCCATTGCAACATTTGCCACACCCGCCAGCACCGCTTGCTCATGCAATGGAATACCGAGCTTTTCATAAGTACGTAATAGCTCAGGATCTACTTCATCCAAAGACTGTGGCTTATCCGCCATACTCTTGGGAGAGGAGTAATACGAGATATCCTGAAAATCAATTTTTGGATAGTGTACGTGAGCCCAAGTTGGCTCCTCCATCTCCAAAAACATTTCAAAGGCTTTTAAGCGCCACTCAAGTAACCACTCAGGCTCGCCTTTTTTTGCGCTGATAAAACGAATGACGTCTTCGTTTAATCCTGGTGGTAAGGTGTCACTTTCGATATCAGTAATGAAGCCTGCGGCGTATTCATTTTTGATATATTGATTAATTTCTTCGCTCATCAAACTGCTCCTAGTCACAACCTTAAGCGGTCATGGCTCTCAGTCTTTGCACGGCAGTGGTTACACTCGCTACCGCCTGATTAATGTCATCTTCTGTGGTGAAACGCCCCATTGAGAATCGAATGGAAGCGTGTGCCAGTTCATCATCCAAGCCAATGGCCTTTAGAACGTATGACGGGGCCATGGTGGCAGAGTTACAAGCACTACCAGAGCTAACCGCTAAATCGTGTAAAGATAATAAAAGGGATTCACCGTCCACATCAGCAAAACTGATGTTGGTAATATTAGCGACGGTTTGGTCGCCATTGATAAGAACGCCACCTAATGGTGTTAAACCTTCGATTAACGTTTGCTTAAGAACACTGAGTCGTGCTTCTTCTTGTGGTAATGCCTCGACTGCCAGTTGAGCGGCTTTGCCCAACCCGACAATTTGGTGTGTCGCCAAGGTACCGCTGCGCATACCTCGCTCGTGACCACCACCGTGAATTTGTGCACTGACCTTAACACCACGGCGCACATATAATGCACCCATGCCTTTAGGGCCATAAAATTTGTGAGCACTAATGGACAACAAATCGATGCCATCACGCTCAAGATTGATATCGACCTTGCCTAGGGCTTGCGCACCATCCACATGAAAAAGAATACTGTGGGCTTGGCAAAGCTTGGCAATGTCCGCAACCGGATTGATCGTGCCCAGCTCGTTATTCACATACATGAGAGAAACCAAGCAGGTGTCTTCTTGTATGGCTTGTTCCACTTGTTCAACTAAAATCTGACCGTTGGCTTGAGGTTGCAAGTAGGTCACCTCAAAGCCTTGCTGCTGCAAAAACGCACACACATCCAAAACCGCTTTGTGTTCAATGCTGCTGGTGATGATGTGGCCTTTCAGCTTTCCAGCACACACACCTTTAATGGCAAGATTGTTGGCTTCGGTTGCGCCAGAGGTCCAAACGATTTCTCGGCTATCGCAATGCAATGCTTTTGCAAGTTGCCCGCGTGCGTTTTCAACGGCTTCTTCAGCCATCCAACCAAAGCGATGGGAGCGAGAAGCGGGGTTAGCAAAGTTACCGTCCAGAGTTAAGCAGGCAGCCATATCTTCGGCCACTTGAGGGTCCACCGGGGTGGTGGCTGCATAATCTAGGTAAATGGGTGTCATGCTAATCTCTACTACTTTGTTTTTTCAATGACGACGCTTACGCAGAGGTCATTGAGATGAGGGAGTCGGGTTCAATTTTATGCTGAGCGCGCTCATCTTGGCGCTTAGCCACATCGCGAATCTCTTTGCGACTGATTAAATCTTGAATACTGATGTCATCCAAAAACGCATGAATTTGCTGACTAAGGTCTTGCCAAAGGTGATGGGTCAAACACTGATCCCCTTCTTGGCAGTCCCCTTTTCCGCGACAGCGTGTTGCGTCCATAGATTCATTCACCGCATCGACCACTTGAGCGATGCTGATTTCACTTTCGCTGTGGGCCAATCGGTAACCGCCACCTGGGCCTCTTACCGATGAGACCAGCTCGCTGCGACGAAGCTTGGCAAACAACTGCTCTAAATACGACAAGCTGATGCCTTGGCGATTGGATATATCATTCAAACTAACCGGCTTCATCTGCCCATGAATGGCCAAATCAAGCATCGCGGTTACCGCATAGCGGCCTTTTGTTGTCAGTCTCATTGTCCGTACCCCTCATGTACAGTCAGCGATCTATACCTGAATTATCTTAAACCCGACTAAAACAGTCAACTATTTACTTGAGTATTACGAAGGGTTATTAGATTAAATGGACATGAGCAGCAAAAGTGGCGGCAAATTTTACCAGAACACACTAGTTTTGCCTAAAAATGACACAAAAAAACCCAGCAGCGCTGGGTTTGATAATATCCGCTCAGTTTCAAACGGATTTAGAGCTCGGCTCTTCGTCTAGCTCGGTTTTCAATTCAGGCAACTGTCCGGTGCATTCTTTGTGCCCCAACTCACCCAGAGCACAACTCATGCGTTCGATCTTTTCATCCACAGCTTGCATGTGATCCAGAAGATTGTGAATAGAGCGAGCAATGGGGTCTGGCATTTCATCCGTCATGCCGTAAGCATCAAAACCAATCTTACTGGCCATGGCCTGGCGACGACGATCCGCCTCTGTATCGGCTTTCTTGACAATAACGCGCCCCGGAATCCCCACCGCAGTGGCACCGGCTGGCACATCTTTAGTCACCACCGCGTTTGATCCAACACGGCCGTTTTCACCAATTTCAATAGGGCCCAGCACTTTCGCACCCGCACCAATCACCACTCCATCACGCAATGTCGGGTGACGCTTACCCTTATTCCACGATGTCCCCCCTAAGGTCACACCATGATACAAGGTGACGTTATCGCCGATTTCAGCGGTTTCACCAATCACAACCCCCATGCCGTGATCAATGAAAAAGCCACGACCAATGGTGGCCCCTGGGTGGATTTCAATACCGGTAAACCAGCGACTCAAGAAACTAATCATACGGGCGAGGTATTGCAAACCGTGCCTCCAACACCAGTTGGCCAAACGATAGTGCATCAGGGCGTGCAAACCCGGATACGTCGTTAGGACTTCAAATGTATTGCGCGCCGCAGGGTCTCGATCAAAGACGCAGGCGATATCTTCTCGTATGTGTTTAAACACAAAAACTCCTAGTGTTGGCGAGAATGGTTTTCCATTTTTCTGGTGGTTATTTGTCTTATGGCCAAAACATAGGCATTAAACGCTTACCTATGATACGGGCAGCACTGTCACTTATAACAAGAACATAAAGGCTAGCTGACTAAGAGCCACCTAACCATGACATTATTTACTCTGTGAGCGGCCAATCATCTTTAAAATGCCGCGCAAAATATTAATCTCCACCTTATCAGGCATAGCACGCTGGAACAGGCGGCGCAGTCGTGGCATTAACTGCTTAGGGTTAGTGGGGTCTAAAAACTCAATATCAACCAAGGTCTGCTCCAAATGCGCCATAAAGCCGTTAATCTCACCTTGATTGGCCAATTCATTATCCCAACTGACACCCCAATCCCCCTCATATTGAATGTCGAGCTCCCCTTGATGCGACAAGATACCCATGCGCATTTCATAGGCAAGCACCTGAACCGCACTGGCCACATTCAAGCTGGCATATTCTTGATTGGTGGGAATATGAATATGGATCTGGCACATGGCCAGCTCGTCATTAGTCAAGCCGGTGCGTTCACGACCAAACACCAAGGCGACTTTTTGCCCGGATGGCAACACATCCAGTGCTTTGGCAGTGGCTTTTCTTGGGTGCATCAAAGGCCAAGGCAGGTGGCGAGAACGTGCACTGGCGCCCATCACAACCGCCACGTCTTCAATGGCTTCTTCAAACGTCTGAACGACCCGAGCACCTTGCAATACATCTTGCGCACCGCTGGCCATGGCCACCGACACCTCATTAGGCTGTGCTGGGTCAAAATCCACCGGATCCACCAGCACCAAATCGGTCAAACCCATGGTTTTCATGGCCCGGGCCGCTGAGCCAATATTGCCTGCATGACTGGTATTAATGAGCACAATTCGAACGTGTTCGAGCATTTACAACTTCCAACTCTAAATTTAAGCGCCAAAAACCCTGAAAATTGGCCATTCTTGCGCAGATAGTAAAAAAAGATCACTAGTGTACCGAGTTTTACTACGAGTCTCGAAAAGTTTTTGCTAGAATGCGCGGTTCCCTAATTAAAGAGTGTTTTAGATCCAATGCAACCCATGGTAAATCTTGCCCTGCGTGTTTTAAGGGAAGCCGGAGAAGAACTGGTCCACGCACTTGAGCGCTTTGACTTTGAGCGATCATCAGACCAAGAAATCAGCAAATTCATTGCTGATTGTGCCATTGGTACTGAAAAACAGATCATCTTTAAATTGCGCAAACATTTCCCCGACGATAGCTTCCAAGGCCGTGAAACGGGTCGCCAAGAGCGCGATAAGCCAACTGGCACCGTTTGGTTAATCAACCCACTTGAAGGTCATGAGAACTTCCGTTCTGGTTTGCCTTTGTTCAGCCTTGTACTTGCCTGCCAAGTGAATGGTAAAACAGAGCACGCCATCATTGTTAACCCAATGAGCGGTCAAGAATTCACGGCTACCCGTGGTCGCGGTGCTGAAATGAGCGGTCGTCGTATTCGTACGAAAGAAAAAACCAAAATCAGCCAGTCCATCATTGGGGTTAAATACCCAGGTATTGCTGACAATGACCGAAATCAACGCATTCGTCTGCGCATTAGCAACCTTGCTAGCCAAACCCGCATGATTCGCGCTTTAGGCGATGACGCTCTAACACTTGCCCATTTAGCGGCAGGTCACCTAGACGCCATCTGGTTAAGCGATGTTGATACAACGGTTATTCAAGCAGGCGCCCTGATTGCAAAAGAATCTGGCTGCTTGATTACAGACCTAAGCGGTGGCTCTCTTTACGAAGAAGGCGACCTGATTGCGTCTAACCCCAAACTACTTAAGAACGTTATCAAAAGTTCTATGTAAGCGCGGGTTTTATAACTGCAATTTTAAAAAGCCATGCTCTGCATGGCTTTTTTTATGGGTGGTGATAATTTCTTCTTGGAGTGATTGGCTTTTACTGACTATACTGGGATCATCACAGAGGAGTTTTGTAATGACATCATGGCTAAACGCCTTTAAGGCAATGCTTCAACAATTGATCCAACCTCAACAAACACTTCAGCCGATCAAGATTGAAGTTCAGGATCAGCCTCAGCGCGTTCAACCCCAGCGCCGTCGTAGACGCTAAATTTAATCCATAAAAAAGGCTCGAAAGAGCCTTTTTTATGCCTATACAGCGTAATCAAGCCAACACTTAAGCCTTATGTTCTCTGGCCAAATACTCATGGCTCTGCATCTCAAGCATCCTTGACGTGGTACGCTGGAATGGAAAGTCCAATTTACCGCCCGTATAGATATCAGGAATCGGCGCGTCAGCCGACATAATCACCTTCACACCGCGATCATAAAACTCATCAATCAAGTTAATGTAGCGACGTCCCAGGTCATCGTTGGCGATACCCATTTTTGGTACATTAGAAATAATCACCGCATGAAACAGCTTGCCCAGCTCGATGTAATCGTTTTGTGAGCGCGGCCCGTCGCATAAGGCTTCGAACTCAAACCAAGCAATATCATCACATACCGCTTTGGCTGGAATCTGACGCCCTAATACCTCCACTGAAACATTGTGCTCAATGTGAGCAACGTCTGGCACTAGGCTATCAAAACTTTTCTGTAAGCTAGCTTCGGCGGTGTCATCAAGTGGGAAATGATACAACTCCGCTTGTTCTAGGGTACGCAGACGATAATCCACGCCACTGTCGACGTTAATCACATCGGTATACTCATTAAGTAATTTAATGGCCGGAATAAAACGATCACGTTGTAAGCCATTCTCATACAGACCGTCTGGAATGATGTTTGAAGTACTCACTAAGGTCACGCCTCTTGCGAACAGCTCTTGCATGAGGCCGCCTAAAATCATGGCATCACCGATGTCCACCACAAAGAACTCATCAAAACAAATCACCACCGCTTCTTCAGCAATTTGATCCGCAATGATGGTCAGAGGGTTTTTTTCACCCACAAGGCGCGTCAAATCTTGATGCACCCGCTGCATAAAGCGGTGGAAGTGCGTGCGCATTTTGCGCTCAAACGGCAACGCGTCATAAAACGTATCCACAAGATACGTTTTACCACGGCCAACCCCGCCCCAAAAATAAATGCCTTGTATCGGTCGCTTGGACTTACTCTTATTTAATCCCGACAACATCTTAGAAAAAGCGGAGCGATTTTGATTGGCTTGCCACTGACCAACAAGGTCATCGTATAAGCGCTGCAAATGCTTAACGGCCATTTCCTGCGCAGGGTCATAAGAGAAGTCATCTCGCTCGAGGTCTTTGCGGTACAGTTCTAATGGAGTCATGGCCGTTGCTTTATATCCGTGTAATTGGAGTATAGAAGATTTATAAAATCGGGGAGCAAATGTACCGATTACGCCACCTAAAGGCAAATCAACCTGCCTAAAACAGGCTTTTTATGTGCTGCTTGAGTTCGGTTAAGCGCCCGTGAAAAAAGTGCCCCGCCCCTTCCATGACGATCAGCTCAAGAGGCGGGTAAAGGTTATCCGCCCAGTCTTGTACTGCATCGAATGCCACCACCTCATCGGCATCACCCATAATGACACTGGCGTCCACCCCAAACGGCGTGACCTGTTCAAACGGTGAATTTAAAACCGACGGTGCAATCAGTAATAAATGCTTAACGATTACCTTTGCTTCCTCTTGTATCTTGGCAGCCGTTTGCGCCGCAATATAAGCACCAAAGCTAAAGCCAGCAAAATACAGTTCCGTTACTGCTCGGTTAGCGATCAACCAGTGAGCAATGGCCATGGCATCTTCAACTTCACCCGCAATATCACCATACGCCCCTTCACTGCCCCCCACGCCACGGTAGTTAAAACGCACAACATTGCAGCCCATGTCTTCATAGGCCTTGGCCGTCATGGTCACCACTTTATTATTCATGGTCCCGCCGTGCAGTGGATGAGGGTGACACACCAACAAATAAGGCGCATCAGCATATGTTTCGTGCAGTACCGCTTCTAAGGAACCTGCAGGGCCTTGAATTATGATTGGACTCATCTTCACTCCGAATCTGGCTTTAAGCATCCCCATGTTACTGAGATACACTTTTGTGTCACTGACTGACTAGGAAACCGCCGCAGAACTCGATAGACTGACCGTGTATTTTCATCACAGCAGACCGCCAAGGATTGCCAATGAGTGCTCAACTGATTTCCAGCCTGTTCATCTTCGCCGTGGGTACGGGTATCGGCATATTACTGCAACGATATGTTTTAAGTCGAGGCACACATGTTGCGCTACTGGAGCGAGAACTAGACAAGTTGAAAGGCGAACAACTGTCAATGCAAGATGCCCTGCAGCAGCATTACTCCCAGACTTCTGAGCTGACCCAAAACCTCACCAAAAGCTATCAAGAGCTATATGAACACATCGCCAAAGGGGCGTCTCAATTTACCGAGAAGCCACTGGCGGACCTAAAAGAAGCACTCGAGCAAGCGGATACCTATAATAAGGTTGAAGCACCGAAAGATTACGCCGAAAAAGCCGCCCTATCCGACCAGTGATGGGGCCTGTAGCCTTTCTTGCTTATTCTCTAAATGGCTATAACTTTATTATTCTTTGTTCTAAGCCAATCCTTTCTTATGCCCCCACCACGCTGGTATAGTAGCGCCAACATTTAATACCTGTAGATTTATCTGGATCACAGAGAGCCTAACTATGTCGGACTACAACTTAACGCACTTAAAGCAGCTTGAGGCTGAGAGCATACACATCATCCGCGAGGTGGCGGCAGAATTTGATAATCCTGTAATGATGTATTCTGTCGGTAAAGACAGCGCAGTAATGCTGCATCTTGCGCGAAAAGCGTTTGCGCCAGGTGTGCCACCCTTTCCGCTATTACACGTCGATACCACGTGGAAATTTAAAGAAATGATTCAGTTCCGTGACTACATGGCCGAAACATCTGGCATGGAGCTTTTAGTTCACACCAATCAAGAAGGTGTTGAGCAAGGGGTTGGACCGTTTACACACGGCTCTAGCAAACATACCGATATCATGAAAACCCAAGCACTTAAGCAAGCATTGAATAAATATAAATTCGACGCTGCCTTTGGTGGTGCTCGTCGTGATGAAGAAAAGTCCCGTGCAAAAGAGCGTGTGT
>JBNMQC010000080.1:0-10425 GCA_051277445.1 Bermanella sp.
AGAAGGGCTTAAAATTAAAATACGCAGCACACACAGAGGTCGCCATTTATCGCACCTTGCCCCATAAGATCCCTAACCATAAGCAACCCCTTGCCGTGCCCGCCACCTTGGTTTATGGCGAGAGCAGCGATGTGATTCGTCCGGCCTTGGTAAAACAGATGCAAACTCGTGTGGGTATGAATGTCCTAAAGGTAAAGGGAGGTCATTTGTTTCCCTTTGAATTTCCAGAGCAAACCGCACACGATATTGAACAGATAGTTGAGGCTTTATGAATCCCACGATCAAATTGCACATGAAGGGCATCGATATACATGGGTTGCAGTGGGGCAATCCAGATGGCGAAAAAATACTGGCACTTCACGGTTGGCTGGATAACGCTGAAAGTTTCTCCAACCTCGCACCCTTGCTTAGTGAGTGTCATGTCGTTGCTGTGGATTTGCCAGGTCATGGGCTCAGTGGCCATTGGCCCAATCATCAGCATTATCATTTGTGGGCAGGAGTCGAGGATGTTGAGCTTATCTTAGATGAGCTCGGCTGGGAGCAGTGTCATATTGTCGGCCACTCCATGGGAGCGGCTATTGCGACCTTATATGCGGGCACGTTTTCAAAGCGTTTGCGCAGTTTGACGCTCATTGAAGCCATCGGCCCAATGGCCGGAGACATTAAAACCGCGCCGGAGCGTTTGGCTCAAGCGATTGAGAGTATGAAAAAACACAATCCTCAGCAGACATCACGCCACGAGACACAGGGTTTTATTGAAGCCAGAATGAATGGCCCACTGAAATTGTCCGCCGACTCGGCACAAAAAATTGTTGAACGTGGCTTACTGAAAACAGAATCCGGTTATGCTTGGGCCAATGATAAACGTTTACGTCACACCTCCATGGTCAGGTTGCCCGAGGACCTAATCCAGTCATTTATTGCTGCGATTGAATGCCCTGTGCTGGGTGTGTTCGCCAATAATGGTTTATTTAGTGAGCAGCAAGCCAGTGAGCGCTGGCAACATATTAAAAGTGAAAAACAGTGGTATTGGCTAGACGGCGGTCATCATCTGCACTTGGATGGTGAGGTGGCCCAGATCGCCAATATTGTTGGCGCGTTTATAAGGTCACATCAACATTCGTTTTAGTGGGGTTCATACTGGGGGTGAAAAATCATCATTGGTAATAAGGGCATGTTTGGTCCAAAATTATTGTCATTAAAAATGGATACTGACCATGACCTTAGATGAAATCATTGCTCAACGAAAAGCCTTAGCCAAAACCCATGTGACCAAGGCCGTTTTCCCTGATACAACCAATCACCATCATACTTTGTTTGGCGGTACCGCTTTACAATGGATGGATGAAGTTTCCTTTATTGCTGCCACCCGATTCAGCCGTCAAAGCATTGTGACGGTCAGCTCAGATAAGATCGATTTTAAACACCCTGTGCCAGCAGGTTCTGTGGTTGAGCTGATCGCTCAGGTGATTCACGTTGGGCGTACAAGTTTAAAGGTGCGCGTGGATATGTATGTTGAAGACCTGTATCAAGATGGTTGTGAGAAAGCGATTACGGGCATGTTTAGCTTTGTTGCCATTGATGACAACAAACAGCCCACTCCGGTATTGCCCCAAGACTTTATTGACTTGTGTATCGCTAATAATTCAGCCACACCCAGGGATTAATTAAAACGGCGCATCACAGTTGAATTCGATTCTCTGGTTGGTGATGGGATGATTGATAACGAGACGTTTGGCATGAAGGTGAAGGCGTGGGCTCATGGCTAATGCCTCACCTTGCGCATAAAAGTAATCACCGATAATTGGGCGCCCAATACTCGCTAGATGCACACGCAGTTGATGGCTACGACCTGTGTGCGGAATTAACTGCACACGACTGCGCTTGGCGCTGGATTCAATGCATTGCCAGTGGGTCACAGACGGTTTGCCTTCTGTATGCACTTCTTGTTTGGGCCGGTTAGGCCAGTCACAGCGAAGGGGTAAATCAATACGTCCCTTTATGAGAGGTAATTGACCGAATACTTCGGCCTCGTATACTTTGAATGTGCTGCGAAACTGAAACTGTTTGGCGAGGTGCGAAAGGGCTTTTTGGTTAAGCGCGATCACCATGATGCCTGATGTGCCTTGGTCTAAGCGATGCACCACACCTAAAAATGGAAACTCGTTTTGTAAGCGATGGGTCACACTGTCGTTTAAGCTGCCAGGTTGTGACAATAACCCACTGGGTTTGTTGATCACGAGTAAATGTTTATCCTGATATAGAATCTGCATTGAGCAATATGCCAAGAAAATTATGTGAGCACTGTCAGCGACCGCTAGCAGTTTGTATTTGCCCGTATTTAGTTCATTTACAGGCGCCATGTCGGCTGCTGATTCTACAGCACCCCAGTGAGCAAAAACAGGCATTGGCTACAGTGCCTTTATTGCAGTTATCCATTGCACCCTTGAACGTGCTGGTGGGGGAGACGTTTGAGCAGTGCGAAGAGGTTCAAGCGCTTCTTCAGCATCCACAAACCTGTCGCGTTTTGTTTCCTACTCCATTGAGTGAATCTTGGGATCTGGCTGTCTCATCGGGCGTTTGCGAGCCCGTCTCCACGTTAATTGTGATTGACGGCACTTGGCGCAAAGCAAAGCGCATCTGGCACATGAACCCATGGCTTGAGCGTCTACCATGTGTGCATTTATCCAATGTGCCGGCGAGTCAGTATCAGATTCGAGCCAGCTCAGTGCAAGGTGGGGTGTCCACATTGGAAGCCGTGATGCATGGCTGTAACTATTTGGCGGGCACTCAGGATTACGATGGTCTGCTTAAACCGTTTCAAGCGATGATTGACATGCAGATACAAAAAATGGGCGAGGATGTGTTCCTAGCCCATTATGGTCAGAAGCAAGAAGACTGATTATTGTCCAGCTACTTGCGTCTCTTTGTGCGGTTTATTCAAACCCAAGATGTCGTCTTTAAATGAACGGCCCACAGGGTTTTCACCAATCCAGATGGATAGCATGGCGCGATAAAAGTCTTTACCCGGAATCAAGCCTTTCACTTGATTATTAATAATCACCTGCGTGCCTTTGCCCGGAATGTAATCAAAGTAAGATTCCTCACCGCGGTGCATCTTGCCATCAAAGTAGCTCAGCATTTGTTCAATTTCGTCGTGGAGTTCTTTGTGCTGTGCTTTGGTGATGTTCATCACAAGGGCTTCTTGTAATGCATTGGCGATACGTCTAGCGCCTACTTTCTTTAGCATCACGTGGAAAACCATACGCTTGTGGGTTTCGCTGTTGTAGATCTCTTGTGGGTCGGTGGACGGCTTTTCTAAGTACAGTGCACCCACATAGGTTTCGATTAACAGGTAGAGCTCACGTAAAGATGCGCCGTTTAGGTAAAGTTCCGGTCGTTCTGCCGTGGCAGGCACCACTTCACTTAGATTCACGTCAGACACTTCATATGCTGTAGCGTGAGACATAAACAGGCTTGATGTAACTAAAAGAAATATAGCACTAAGCAATCTCATGGGAAGGCTCTTATTTTTATTGGTGTGGAGCACTTATATCATTTAACCGTGACGGCATTCAATTAGAATCTGTGACGCTGTTGGCGTTTTGTGTAAACAAAGGTACGCTGAAATTCCTCGCATTAATATCAATGGCATATCTGGCCAAAAACATGCCTTTTGACGCAATACGATACCTTGAGGTCGGACTGAAAATCGTGATCAACCCTGTGCAACATAACGGCATTTGGGCATAATGCGCGGCCACCAAGGGGTTGTATATGCAGGTTAAAAATTTTTATTGGTATGTGTTAAATAAACCATTGCCGCAGCGTGATGTATTGGAAGACAAGTTGGCGAGCAAACCGTTTGCCCCTTGTTTATCTCAGCAGCTGTCTTCTCAAGGCTGGGTGAGTGCGGTCAGTTCAGGTGAGCGTGTCTATGAAGCTCATGGGGCTCAATTGCTCATGCTTAAGACTGAGAAGCGTTTATTGCCTGCCTCTGTTGTTAACGAACACCTTCAAGTAAAAATTGAAGAGTTTGAGCAAGCGGAAGGTTATAGCCCAAGCAAAAAAATCCGCACTCAGATGAAAGAAGACCTCACTCAAATTTTATTGCCTCAGGCGTTTACCAAGTCCAGTCGTTTACCGATTTTAATTTTCCCAAGACAGGGCTGGTTAATGGTGTTATCAGCCAGTGGGAAAAGTGCTGATGATGCCACGGCCTTCTTGCGTGAAACACTGGATGGCCTGCCGATCTCCTTGGTGAATACGGATAATTCACCGAGTCACGTCATGACCAGCTGGTTGAAAAATCCACTTTCTTTGCCGCAAGACTGGGCGTTAGGGGAGGAAGTTGAATTGCAGGATGAGGAGGGTGCACTGGTGCGTGCGCGTAATCAGGACCTGTTAACTGATGAGCTCAATGTGCACATGGAGGCAGGTAAAATTGTCAGCAAGCTTGCTTTAATTTGGCGAGAAAATGTGAGCTTTGTTCTGCAAGATGATATGTCAATAAAACGCGTCAAGTTATTACTTGAGCAAGATGAAGCACCGGACCGTTCAGAAGGTGAAGATGCTCGATTCGCCCACGAATTTGCCCTCAGTTGTAACTGGCTTGTACCGTTCTGCAAGGACTTGCTTGCGACCATGGGGGGCTTAGACAAAGCATTGGCCGCAAGCCAAGGAAGAGCCTTCTCGTAGCGCTCGACCACCCAGCCTGATGCACATCAGGCTGGAGCAGACCAATGCTGTCAATCGTCTTGATGAACATGGCAATTTGGTTAGCTCTTGCTAAGTTTTAATAAGGCAAGACAAAACAAGGTCAGGAAGTTCGATAGTCGGCTTTGTTTTGCCTTTGCCTATCTTTATTTCTCCGTATTCTAAAAATCATTCTTATTCCCTTTTTCTGCTGTTAAAGTGTGCATTTTGCCAAGAGCGTTTCCATGCTTGCATTTGCTCAGCGTCATTCCCTTTCCATTTGGCCTTTATGTCTGGCTGTCTTGATTTCGTTGTTAGTGGCTTTAAATCCTTGGCTTAAGCCTTGGTTGCGCTATGACGAAGGCGCGGTGGCACATGGCGAAATATGGCGCCTGTTAACCGCGCATTTTGTCCATTTGGGTTGGGTTCATGGCTTGCTTAATGGGGCGGGCTTCATTTTATTGGCTTTGATTCAACCGGCTGGCCGGGCTTGGCTGTGGCTTGTGTTTTACTGCGCAAGCTCCGTGCTGATCTCCCTTTATATTGTTGTAGATAGCATGACCTATTATTACGTGGGCGCTTCAGGCGTGTTGCACGGCCTGTTCATTGTGGCCGCGTACTTCAGTCAAAGCTTGGATTTATGGCGTCGCTATGCGCTGATTACCTTGGTGGTGGCGAAGCTGTTTTGGGAGCAAAGTCAGTACTACCAAGATAACGGTCTGGGTGATGCCATTGGGGGTTTTGTTTATGTGGATGCACACTTAGTGGGCGGTTTGTGTGGGCTGGCTGTGGTGTTGGTGTTGCTGTTAAAAAATAGGCTGAAATTCCCCCAATACGATTAATCCCTTCTACACTTTCGTAGTGATCGTACTAAATTGATCACTATGGGGAATGAATGACGTTTCTATTGGGGGTACTCATCACATTTTGGGCGGTAAGCGCTTGGGCTGTAAGTGAGTGGGAGTATGAAATTGACCCTTACTACAGCAATGTTGCGTACTATCAAACCCTTGATGATTCTCCTGTTCCTGAATTAGGTGAACGCTCAGAGGCCCAGGTGTATTCAGACCTGTTTTTTAGCTCCTACCTGCCTCGATTCTTCTTAATCGAAGCCAGTCTCAATCCTATGCCTGTTCTAGGTGTTTTGCTTAAAAGCGATGATGCAAAAGATATATACGACGATATGACGGTGACTCGTAAGCTGAATCTTGTTGAGGTGGCCACTGCGGGTTTTGAAGAGCCTTATGCGTTGTCGATATTTTTAGGCAATATGGTGAAATACCGTACCAAGGGTGGTGATCACACACAAAGTAAAGGCTTCATGGGGTACCTTGCCAGTTATGGCCATTTGCATATTCGTAAGAATGAGTTGGTTCAAGACCGTTGGGGGGAGTTTGAGTGGAAAATCAAAGGGGATCGCATCACCACAGAGCGACTGCTGAGTTGGTCGTTTAGAGTCGGCACAAAAATTCACGATAACCCATATGTAACCGATGAATATTACGTGGCCATTAAGCGCGAACGGGTCGAAGAAAAAGGCGATGTGTTTTCGTGGATTAAAAATGGCGGCATCGAATTCAAATATCGTGTGAGCCAGCGCACAGGTAAAACCATTGGCCAGCAAATCATCATCGATAAAAAAATTCCGTTAGTGGATAAAGGCTGGGTGTTGTCGTTTGGTGTGGGTTTTGTGCGAGAGACACGAGAAAAGTACTCAGGCCCTTTAAGTCTTGAAGAATCAAATACGGCGTTTGTACTGCGCCCAAGTATTACGTTCTAATTCACGGCCTTGTTTGGCCACTCGTCATGCACCAACATAAATCGCGTTTGCTCCATGGGCTCATCATGAGCCGATAGCTGTGCCAGCATCAATGCGTATGGGAACGTTGAATTGGAGAAGTGCTCATTAACCAATTGCTCAGCAGCTTCGCTACTTAATATGGGGAGGGCTGCATTTGAAGCGCTATGGTAGGGCCCCAGCCAGTCGTGCTTAGGCAGCACAACCCAGTTATTAGCGTCGCTGAACAGCGTTTGACAATCTTTATGGTGAAGCCATTGGCGAAGGTTGGCATTAGGGTGGATGCTGTTGTGGTGGGGGCGTGTTTTAGCGGTATTCAGACCGGCTTGCCAAGGTTCAAATAAATAGCCTTTTAAGACCAGTGCTTGCTTTACATTAGTGGGCAGATTCCGTTTGCTTAATTCCGTTTGGGTGGCCTCATGGTTTAAAAATGGCAGTTGCTTATGGCTAAGCTTTTCTAGCTTCAAATCGAGTCGGTCATGGCTTTGTGGCCCCAGCCAATCCTCAAGCGCGTTGCCACTTGTTTGCGGTTGTTTTAGGTAGAATTTAACCGCCAGTTCAATGTGAAACGCTTGGTTGTCCTCAGTATTGCAGGCCAGTATATCCAGTTCGCCAAGAGTCTGTTTTTCTTGGCGGATTTGAATGTGGTGATCCAGCAAGTTCCAGCTTGGGCTGTATTGAAAAAAAAACTGCCAAAGGCACTCAAAGTAACTGCCCAGTAGCACGCTATTATGCTCAGCAAGATAGTCTTGTAATGCTTGAGGGTGTGCATCTAATTGAGTCAACCAATCAAGAAGAGTTTGACTAGGCTTAATAGTTAGAGGTGCGATGTTTGAAATTACGGCCATGGGTTCACTGAATAAGCACCAAGCAAGGTGGCGAACCGCTGAACTTTTATATTCCATACCGGGTTTCTACAGTCCAATTCTAAGCTGATTTATGATATAAACAGCCCATATTCAAGTAAGGTTTGTGGTATTCAAATGGATGAATTTCGTAATATTGGCATCATTGGTCGACTGAACAGCGCAAAGGTAATCGAAACCATTAAGCGTTTGCGCCGTTTCTTAGGGGATGAAGGTATCAATATCATTCTCGAAGAGCAAATAGCGTCAGTGATGATGGGCCACGGCCTGCAGGTTTGCAGCCCTAAGATGATGGGTGAGATCTGTGACTTGGTCATCGTAGTGGGCGGTGACGGCAGCTTATTGGGTGCGGCACGTGCGCTTGTGAAGTCAAATGTGCCAATCCTTGGGGTGAACCGTGGCCGTTTAGGCTTCTTGACGGATATTAACCCTGACAACCTTGAAGAAAAAGTACGGGAAGTATTAGAAGGTAAGTACATCACCGAGCGTCGATTCCTACTAGAAGCGGAAGTGAAGCGTAATGGCGAACCCATTGGTTACGGTGAAGCCCTGAACGATGTGATTTTACACCCTGGTAAGTCTGCGCGAATGATCGCATTCGATTTATCCATTGAAGGCCAGTTTGTCTACCATCAGCGCAGTGACGGCATGATTGTCAGTACGCCTACGGGCTCTACGGCTTACGCTCTAAGTGGCGGCGGCCCGATCATGCATCCGAAGTTGGATGCGGTGGCGCTGGTGCCTATGTTCCCCCACACCTTAAGTTCTCGCCCAATTGTGATTGACGCCAACAGTGAAGTGAAGATCACCATCAGTGAAGACATTGACGTTTACCCACAAATTAGCTGTGATGGCCAGGTACATATTACAGGGGCACCGGGTGACACCGTGACCATCCGTAAGATGGCTCACAAAGCGCGATTAATTCACCCGCTGGATCATGACTTCTATGAAACGTGTCGTACCAAGCTAGGTTGGGCGACCCAGTACGGAGAAGCCTAACATGGCCCGCGTGCAGGGCTATGACCTAATCGGTGATGTTCACGGGTGTGGCATGACGTTATGCCACCTACTTGAGGACATGGATTACCGAAAAGTGAATGGCGTCTATCAGCACCCTAAAGGCCGAAAAGTCGTTTTTATCGGCGATATAGTGGACCGTGGGCCGAATATTCGTTTAGCCCTTAATGTGGTGCGCGACATGGTTGAAAATGGTCATGCCCATATGGTGATGGGCAACCATGAATACAATGTTTTGGCTTTTTGCACACCGTCAAGGGCAGGTAGTGAGCATCCTTTCTTGCGTGAACATACTTCGCGAAATTCTTTTATTGTCGAAGAAACCATGCGCCAGTTTGAGCCGTATCCTCAAGAGTGGCGAGATTACTTATCATGGTTTTTAACTTTGCCTTTGTATCAAGAGTTTGAAAATTTCCGAGCGGTTCATGCATGCTGGGATCATGATTTAATTAATGAAATGAAAGGCCGTTATCGCCGCAACACCATGGATGAAGAGTTTCTTCACGCGTCCATGGACCGTGAGTCTTTTGAAGGGCAGCTGGTGGATCGGCTTACCCGAGGCACGGCATTGAAATTACCGGATGGCCGCAGTATTACCGCGAAAGATGGTTTTGTGCGTCACTTTTTTCGCACCAAGTTTTGGGAAAAAGAGCCTGAAATCTATGATGACATTGTTTTTCAGCCTGATCCATTGCCTGAAGATATTGCGCAGCGGCCCATTACCAAAACGGATCGAAAAGAGCTGCTTTATTACGGCCCTGACGAAAAGCCTCTGTTCATTGGTCATTATTGGATGAAGGGCATACCGGGCCCAATTACGCACAATATTGCATGTTTAGATTACAGTGCAGTGAAGTATGGCCGCTTGGTGGCGTATCGCATGGATGATGAAACTCGTTTGGATCCGGACAAATTTTGTTGGACCCGTGTTGAACGTAAAGAAGATTAATCCTTATGCCTTTTGCGTGTCATTGTGACGACGAATATCCAATAGAGCCCTTGCTGAATGAGTTATCTCAGCAGGGCATTGGGTTTGAAATTAAACACAACAATGGCCAGCGAGAGCTTTGGCTGGACGACGGGCAGTACATTGACGCGGTTAACCAAGCCTATAGCCGATATAAGGGTGCTCAGTTGCAACAAAAGCAGCACACCTTGACCGTTGAAAACCTGAAGCAATTGCCGATCACCACCAGTATCATTGTAATCAGTTTGCTGGTGGCTCTTATCACCCAGTTAGGTGAGCAGTTGTTAGAGTTATTTTTTATTGCTCAAATCCAGTATTACCCGCGTAGTTGGATTCCTTATTCTGGTTTAGCGGCCATATGGCACAGTATCAGCCCTATTTTTCTGCACTTTGGTGTTGAGCACCTTATTTTCAATAGCCTGTCTTTTTGGTATTTAGGATCTATCCTAGAGCGAAAAATGAGTCTCGCTACTTATGTGTTGCTGATACTTTTGCTGGCGCTGGTCAGTAATTACAGCCAACTTTGGGTGTCAGGCCCCTTGTTTGGAGGCTTGTCTGGCGTTGTATATGGCCTGATAGGCTTCGCCTGTTGTTACCAATTATTTTATCGCCCACTAATGATCCCAAAAGCTCTATTTTATTTAGCCATAGGCTGGATTGTTCTAGGCTTTACACCATTTTTTGCCGCTATTGGTCTTGGCAATATGGCGAATACGGCCCATGTTAGCGGTTTGCTTTGTGGTGCTGTTTTATTTTTTCCATTTTATTTGTTTGTTAAAAAAGAGCGCTTATGAATATTGAAGATTTAATCGCATCGATGACACCTGCGATTTATAACAACATGAAAGAAGCTTTAGAGTTAGGGCGCTGGGGAGACGGTCGCCCGGTGACAGCTGAGCAAAAAGAATATAGCTTAGAAGCTTTGATTCGTTATGAGCATCTTCACGATATTGCAGAAACCGAGCGTGTCGGTTATGTCGATATGTCGAATAAGCGTAAAAAGAAAGCGGCGGATGACGGTGAGCAACCGATCAAGATCATTGAATAATAAGAATATCGAGACCCCAAAATGATGAAGT
>JBNMQC010000081.1:0-10276 GCA_051277445.1 Bermanella sp.
TGACGATTAAGATATCGGCCTGCTGGCTGAGTTGCGCCATCTCGCTGATCAGATCATCTAATAAATCACCCACTGTCACCTTTTTGCGTGGACGCAATCCAAGGGTAGCGAGATAGTCGGCGATCATGGCGCTGTTGCTGTCGATGATGTCGCCGCTCATGATTTCGTCACCTGTGAGCAAAAGGTGGATAGTTGGCTGGGTCATAATCTTTACTTTCTCGTCTTTGCGCGACTGCGTACAATTGCCGCCATGAATATAGAAATTATACGTCGTGAATCCGATTTCAGTCTGCCCTTATTAGAGCGAATTTTCCATTCCCGTGGCCTAAATGATGAGAACACACAGTTCTCTTTGAAAGGACTGATGGACATCCAATCCCTAAAAGGCATTGGTCGCGCCTGTGAGCTATTGGTCGAGGCCATCACTGCGCAGCATAAAATACTGATTGTGGGTGACTTTGATGTGGATGGTGCCACCAGTACATCGCTCGCGGTAGATGCGTTAAGGCAGATGGGAGCGCACAATGTGAGCTACCTTGTGCCCAATCGGTTTGAGTTTGGTTATGGCCTATCGACAGAAATTGTTGACTACGCCCAGCAGCAGTTTTCACCGGATTTAATCGTCACGGTGGATAATGGCATTTCCAGTTTTGAGGGTGTCACACGCGCGCAAAACCTTGGCATTAAAGTCTTGGTTACGGATCACCACTTGGCTGCTGACACCTTGCCAACAGCCGATGCCATTGTGAACCCAAATCAGCCCGGTTGCGGGTTTGCGTCTAAGTCGGCCTGTGGCTGTGCGGTGATTTTTTATGTGATGTGTGCTTTGCGCACGGCGTTAATTAAACATGGCCATGATGCCAATCGATTGCCTAATATGGCCCAGTATTTAGATTTGGTGGCGTTAGCAACCGTGGCGGATGTGGTGCCGCTGGATGAAAATAATCGAATTTTAGTGGAACAGGGTTTGCGTCGAATTCGGTCAGGCTTTGCCCGTCCTGGGATTCAAGCCTTGTTAACGGTTTCAAAAAAGAACCCGCCACAGCTCACCAGTAAAGATTTTGGATTTGCTTTAGGCCCACGCTTAAACGCGGCAGGGCGCATGGATGATATGAGCGTGGGCATTGAATGTTTACTGGCCCAAGACTTGGATCGCGCGCTTATGATTGCGCAATCGTTAGATGAACTAAACCAAGACCGTAAACTGGTCGAAGGGCAAATGCAGCAAGAAGCCCTCAAACATCTAGAGCAGCTTAGCGTTCATGCCGATGGTCACGTCAGTGTGTGCTTGTATCAGGCGCAATGGCATCAAGGGGTGATTGGATTACTGGCCTCGCGCATTAAAGAAAAACTGTACCGCCCTGTGATTGCGTTTGCTCCTGCTCAAGATGGCTTAACCGATAGCGAAATGGCGAACGGTGAGTTTGAGCTGAAAGGCAGTGGCCGCTCGATTCCTGGCTTCCATTTACGCGATGCGCTGGATCTTGTTGCGAAAAAAATCCCCCATGTTTTAAGCAAGTTTGGTGGTCATGCCATGGCCGCTGGCTTATCGATCAAACAAAAGCATTTAGCGGAATTTGAGGCAGCGTTTGAACACGTCTCGCAAACATTGTTAACCCCTGAGTTATTAATTAACCAAGTGATCACAGACGGTGCGCCTATGGCGCAAGATTATAATATTAACGTGGTGCGTCAATTGCGATTTATGGCGCCATGGGGGCAAAACTTTCCCGAACCGTTATTTGATGACACCTTTACGGTGATCAATCATCGTTTATTGGGCATGGATAAAAACCACTTAAAGCTTACTCTGCAAGTGCCCAATAGCCACCTAGCCGTAGATGCGATTTTATTTGGCATTGAGCGCCATGGTATGACACCGGCTATGGTGGTGAATATGCAGCGTGCCCATATTGTATTTGAAATGGATGTGAATGCGTTTCGCGGTCAAGAAAATGTGCAGTTGATCGTTCGTCATCTAAAAACGCTTTAATGGCGGTGTTCATAAGCTTCAAAGTTCGTCTTTTTAGGCTCCTAGCACGTTGTTTATAAGCACCAAGCGCATGAAGATTGTGTTATCCATTCCGGTGGCATTTGATTATAATATCCGCCGAAATTTCTATCTTAGAGTGATCAAAGATGCCTAAAGCCAGTGAAATCAAAAAGAATACGGCTGTCGACTATAACGGCGGTGCTTATATTGTAAGAGACATTGAGCGCTCAGTACCCCAGGGCCGTGCTGGTGGTAGCTTGTATCGCATGCGTATGTATAATGTTGTAACTGGTCAAAAAATAGACGAAACATTCAAAGACTCCGACATGCTGAATCTAGCGGATCTGATTCGTCGTGCTTCTACCTTCTCTTATTCTGACGGTGACGAGTACGTGTTCATGGACAGCGAAGACTTCACCATGTACAGCTTGAACAAAGAAGCCATTGAAGAAGAGCTATTGTTCATCAACGAAGACACCAAGGGTGTTCAGGTGATCATTGTGAATGACGCACCGGTAGCGCTTGAAATGCCATCCAGTGTTGAGCTTGAAATCGTTGAAACTGATCCATCTTTAAAAGGTGGTTCGGCGACGGCGCGTACTAAGCCTGCGAAATTATCAACAGGCTTAACGGTACAAGTGCCAGAGCATATCTCTAATGGTGATCGTATTAAGATCAACGTTGAAGAGCGTAAGTTCATGGGCCGTGCAGAAGCTAAATAAACCTTAGCCTGTATGCTCAGTCTAAAAAGGCGCATCCTAGATGCGCCTTTTTTGTTTTTGATAGGCATTAATTGATGCATGGAGGACAACATGAGTGAGATATCGTATCCCATAACAGGCACCTGCCAATGCGGTGGCGTGACCTATGAATTACTTGCCGCCCCTTCGCTGGTGGTGGCGTGTCATTGCAAAGAATGCCAAAAGTTATCCACCAGTGCGTTCAGTATTACGGCGATGGTGGATGCCAGCGATGTTCGTTTTAGTGGTGAAATGAAAGATTGGTCACGCAAAGCCGATAGCGGAAATACGAGCGCGGCTAAATTTTGCCCTAGCTGCGGTAATCGTTTGTACCATTACAATCCGCAAGAACCTCATAAATTAAAACTCAAACCCTGCACATTATCCGATACACGCATTATTAAACCCACTGTGCATATCTGGGTGAGTGAGAAACAAGATTGGTTTGAGCTACCTAAGGGTGTAAAAACCTGTGAGAAAGGTTTTGAGTCTTAGCTTCAATAGAGCACGCAATAGAACAATCAAGGCTCAAACCTAAACAAAAAACCGCGATAATATGAGATATGATCGCGGTTTTTTATTTAAATGAAACGAAATTAGCCTAGCTCAGCACGGGCCACAATTTCTTTCATGATTTCGTTGGTACCCGCATAGATTTTTTGCACACGGCTGTCAGCCCATGCACGACAAATTGGGTATTCGGTCATGTAACCGTAACCACCGTGTAGCTGCACACACTCATCCATCACTTTGAACTGTAAGTCTGTGGTGATTTGCTTTAAACCGGCCGCGGTTGGAATATCCAATTTCTTATCAAGGTGTAACTCTAAGCAGCGGTCAGTATAAACGCGCAGTGCATTGGTTTCGGTGATGAGTTCCGCCATTTTAAAGCGGGTATTTTGGAATTTACAAATAGGCTTACCAAAGGCTTTACGTTCTTTGATGTAGTCCTTGGTCCATTCAATGGCGGCTTCGCAAGCGGCTACGGCGGTCAAGGCAACTAATAAGCGCTCCTGTGGTAGCTCTTGCATTAATGCCATGAATCCAGTGCCTTCGCGGGCACCTAATAAGTTTTCAGCAGGCACTTTCACATCACTGAAAAACAACTCGCTGGTGTCTTGGGCTTTCATGCCTGCTTTTTCTAGGTTGCTGCCTTTTTCAAAGCCTGGCATGCCCGCTTCCACTAAGAACAAGCTGATACCGGCCGCGCCCTTGGTTGGGTCTGTTTTGGCAACGACAATTACAAGGTCAGCCATTTGGCCGTTGGTGATGAAGGTTTTGCTGCCGTTTAACACATAGTGGTCACCGTTTTTAATGGCGGTGGTTTTGATGCCCTGTAAGTCAGAGCCGGCACCGGGTTCGGTCATGGCGATGGCGCCAATGTTTTCACCACTGATGAGTTTTGGGATGTATTTTTGTTTTTGTTCTTCTGTGCCCCAGTTTTCAATGTAAGGCATCACAATGTCGCTGTGCAGCGGCCAGCCAATACCAGAGCAACCTGTACGAGAGATTTCTTCTATCACCACGGCACTGTAACGGAAGTCACAGCCTAAACCGCCGTATTCAACAGGGGCCGTTGGGCATAGAAAGCCCATTTCGCCGCCTTTGGTCCATAACTCACGGCTGACTTGGCCGTCTTTTTCCCATTGAGCGTGGAATGGTACGGCTTCTTTTTCTAAGAATTTACGAACACTGTCGCGGAAGCCTTCAAGGTCACTGTCGAATAAGCTACGTGGAATCATGGCAAACCTCTGTATGAAATAGTTGTTATCAGTTGGTGCGTGATTTCACTATGGCAGTGCGGGGCGTGGCTCTCAATGATCAAAAACACCAGATAGAGTGGCGCAATTTGTTTTTTGCTGGGCTTACGCTTCTGTGGGCTCGTCAGTGGCAGTTTCTTGGGTCTCTCCGGCGCGGTAATCCCCAGGAGTGACACCCGTCCATTTTTTGAAGGCGCGGTGGAAGGTGCTGGGCTCGGTGAAGCCAACTTTTAGGGCAATGTCGTTAATGCTGTATTTGCTTTCACTTAAGTGGCAAATGGCCAAGTCCCGTCGTACTTGATCTTTGATGGCTTGAAAGGAGGTGTCTTCTTCCTTTAAACGGCGGCGCAGGGTTTGGGTGCTGGTGTTCAGTTGAAACGCCACGGTTTCAAAGTCTGGCATTTCACACTCGGTATTCACCTCAAGGATGCGACGAATCTGTGCGTTGATACTGGCGGTGTTGTTGGGCTTTACTAAGAACACATAAGGGGCTTCTTTCATGAGCTCCGGAAGGTCTTGGCGAGAGCGAATAATGGGTAAATCCAGGTCGCTTTTGTTTAAACGCAGTAAGGTTCTGGATTGGTTGAACTTGTGCTCCCCATACAAAAACAAGTGGTATTCATCAGCGTGGCTGGGTCTTGAATAGGCAAACTCCACTATTTTGATGGGGATGCGTTTACCGGTTAACCAGCAGGATAAGCGATGCCAAAGCATCAGCTGAAACTCTGTCAGATAGCGTGACTTGTTCAGGCAATGATGGTGCTGGTTGACCACCAGAGAGCCACCTGTGTGGGTTTGCTCAAACTGGGTATGCAAGGCCATATCGAATAGGCGGTAGTAGCGTGTGCCCATTTCTAAGGCTTCACCCAAGGTAGAACAAGGCAAAATCAGCTGACATAGGGTTTCAAAGCTGCCGGGCGGGCTGGCTTTGTGATCTTGGCCCATGAATTCGTCGTTCAAGAGGTTGACCAAGATACGCAACAGTTTGGCCATTTTATCTGGATAAACTCGGGCCTTAGGTTCGTGCAGTATTTCTATGCCAATCCCTGCTTTTTGCAGTATGTCTTGGGCGTCGTGGCCCTGAGCTAGGGCGCCGGCTAAGGCGGCTCGCACATAATGACTGGCAATGGTGGATGTTTTCATACAACAACTGAACCTGAATTCACGATGGGTCATCATACAAAGTCAGACCATTTGTGCAACAAGTTAGAAACATTTCGCCATTTGAGGCTGTTGGCTTTGGCCAATTTTTCTGATCGTTCAAGGTATAGGCCCGTTTGTGTGAGCCTGATAAGGTGGGGCAATAATAAAAAGAGATCAGCGTATGTCGAGCCAAGCGTTAGCCAATTTGAATATCTTAGATTTTTCCACCTTATTACCAGGGCCTTATGCGAGCTTAATGCTGGCGGATATGGGCGCCAATGTATTGCGCATCGAAAGCCCGAGCCGGCCTGACTTGGTGCGGGCGCTGCCACCTCTAGATGCCACAGGACAAAGCGCTGCCCATAGTTATTTAAACCGTAACAAACAAGCCTTGGCGTTGGATTTAAAACAGCCGGCGGCATTGGATATTGTGAAAAAACTGTTGGGTCAGTACGACATCGTGCTTGAGCAATTTCGACCGGGCGTCATGCAGCGCTTGGGCTTGGGTTATGAACAATTAAAGGCGATTAACCCAGGGGTTATTTACTGTTCGGTAACCGGTTATGGCCAGAGTGGCCCACTAAAAGATCGTGCCGGCCACGACATTAATTATTTGGCCCTTTCTGGTGTGGCTGATTACTCCCGTCGGCAAGGGGAAAAGCCCACGCCACAAGCGGTGCAAATAGCGGATATTGCAGGGGGCTCCCATCATGCGGTCATGGGGATTTTAGCGGCGGTCATTGAGCGTCAACGCACCGGTCTTGGCCAGCATGTGGATATCAGTATGACCGATTGTGCTTTTAGCCTAAATGCCATGTTTGCTTCTGGCTATTTAGGGGGGGGCGTTGAGCCCGAAGCAGAAAACACCATGCTCAATGGCGGCAGCTTTTATGATTACTATGAAACCCAAGATGGGCGCTTCATGAGTGTGGGCTCCTTGGAGCCGCCATTTTTAATGCAGCTGTGTCAGACTCTAAACATACAAGCGCATATTGGAAAGGCGGGGAGTCGAAAACCCCAAGACATTGCTGAGTTTAAAGCGGTGATGAGTGAGGCGTTTTTACAACACGACTTTGCGCATTGGTGCGACGTGTTTGCCAAACTCGACTGCTGTGTTGAGCCGGTACTCACTTTAAGTGAAGCCAGCCAAAGTGAACACGCACAGGCTCGCAACTGGGTGACCATCGCACACAGCCATGGGCATGAGGTTAGGCAATTAAATAATCCTATTATGAAAGATCACGAGGTGAAAAACACCGGTGGGAAAATTGGCGCTAATAGCCAGCAAGTATTACAAGAACTAGGCTTTAGCGAGTTAGAAATTGAACAATTTAAGCAGCACAAAGTGATTGCCTAGTGTATTAATTCTGAAACAATACTGTCAATTTCCATTCACATACCTGTCGTACTCTCCCCTGAACTAAAAAGGGGAGAGTCAGATGAAACATTCTTTAATGACCATTTTGTTAGCCGCAGGCATGGCCGCGTTAGCAGGGTGTGGCAGCGACAGCGACAATAAAAATACGCAATCAGATACGCCTGCCGCGGTAGAAGACCCAAAAACACAAACACCTGATAGCACGCCTGTGACATTTTCTAGTTTGAACTTACAAGTGATTGGCCGCTATGTGTCGGGCAATGCATTTGCCTCGTCGTCTGCGGAAATTGTGTCATACGATAAAACCACTGATCGTTTGTACGTAGTGAACGCACAGGATAAAAGCATTGATGTTTTAAGCTTTAACGCTCAAGGCCAACCCGTTAAGCAAAGCAATATAGATTTACAAGCGGCGGCGAATTATGCGGATATCAGTATTGGCGCGGCCAACTCAGTGGTGGCGAAAAACGGCTTAGTGGCTGTGGCCATTGAAAACAGCGTGAAACAAGATAACGGCATCATTGCTTTATATAAGAGCAGTGATTTGTCTTTACTCAATACCTTTACCGCCGGTGCTCTGCCGGACATGGTGACGATGACAGAAGATGGTACTTATATTATTGCTGCCAACGAAGGGGAGCCAAGTGGAGATTATACTCGTGACCCAGAAGGTTCGGTGACCATGATTAACATCGCCGCAGGCTATGATGCTGAAAAAGCCGTTGTGACGCAGATTGATTTTAATGCATTCGATGCAGGTCAGCCTCGCCATGATGAGCTGGATAATGTGCGTTTACCTGCGCCATTGGGGGCGAGTGTGTCCCAGGATTTAGAGCCTGAGTACATTACAATCACCGCAAGCAACAAAGCGGTGGTGGCCCTGCAAGAAAACAATGCTTTTGCCATCATAGATATTGCAACCGCGACGATTGAATCAATTAAAGGCCTTGGTGTGAAAAGCTGGGCATCTGTGGCTGACGGCGGACAGGGTTATGAGTTAGATGTTACCAATAAAGACGAAGTACTATCTTACGCCAGCTACCCACAACTTGTGGGCTATTACATGCCCGATAGTATCGCCTCGTTTACGGTAAATGGTCAGGACTATGTGCTAAGTGCCAATGAAGGGGACGGTCGAGAATACATTTACGAAACCACACAAGAAATGTGTGATAACGCGGGTCATGATTGGGACGGTAAAGAGTATCAAGTGGGCGGTGATGATGCTAACGCCACTCAATACGCTAATGAGATAGACGATTGTATTTCTTACACCGATGAAGCCCGTGGTAAAGATTTAAATGTGGATGCCGCACACCCACTCATGAACGAAGCCGTGCTGGGTGACGGTGGCACAATCGCCAATAAAAACACGTTAGGGCGCATCAAGGTAGTGGCTGATAATGAATATGTGGCAGCGAATGACAATGTGTACACCTATGGCGCACGTTCGTTCTCGATTTGGAATATGAATGGCGAGCAGATATTTGACTCAGGCGATGAACTGTCCAAGCAGGCGAATACGCCAAGTCACTTTAATACCAGTAATGATAATCAAGATAACGATGATCGCTCCGATGATAAAGGTGTAGAACCCGAGGCCATCGAAGTGGCCAGTATTTTGGATAAACACGTGGCGTTTATCGGACTTGAGCGTCAAGGCGGCATTGCCGCTTACGATGTGTCGAATCCGAGCGATGCGAAATTCTTAACCTACATTAATAACCGTGATTTCACGGCGGATGTATGTACACAGGTTGATGGCACAGACTGTGATAACGGTGTTTACAATGAGGCGGCGGGTGATCTGGGGCCTGAGTCCATCGAATACTTTACACGTGCAGGTCAGCACTTTATCGCAGTGGGTAATGAAGTATCGGGTACCACCACGGTCTACCAAATTACTTTAAATTAAATGAATAATTAAAATTTAAGCGTTTAAAAATAATAAGAAGAATACCCGCGTCAGAGATGCCGCGGGTTTTTTTGTGCCGTTTTAAGAGAGGCTGCGCTGATAACGATTAATGATTTTATCTAATTGATTGGCAAACTGTTGACGGTCGTTTTGGTTCATAGGGGCTGGGCCACCTGTGTGCTCGCCACTGGAGCGCATGGTGTCCATGAAGTCTCGCATACCCAATAAGCTTTTGATGTTCTCTTTGGAGAACAGTTCGCCCCTAGGGGATAGGGCTTGACCACCTTTTTCTATGATCTCCGCAGCTAAGGGAATATCCGATGTAATGACCAAATCGCCAGCCTCACAGCGAGCCACGATTTCGTTATCGGCTTCATCGAAACCTTGGTTCACCTGTACAAACTGAATAAAAGGGGATTTCAAAACCGACATGTGGTGATTGGCAAGCAGTGTTGTTTGAATCTGAGTGCGATTGGCCGCTTTGAACAGAATGTCTTTTATCACTACCGGGCAAGCGTCGGCGTCGACCCATATCTTCATAATTGACCTTTTAAAGCTTAAACCTTTTATGGTGTGCCTCAAGCTTGCTGCATAGCGGCGGCCATAAATGTCTGTATTCGTATAATTTCTTGGTGCACTATACTGGAATATGATTTTGTATAAAAAGGTTTCATCATGGTTCGGGTGAATTTAGCCAAAGCGGGCAATATGAAGACAGGCGGCCAAGAGCTGCTGGCGGATTTTGATGGCGCGGCTGGTGATTGTGTGTGGGTGGATGTGACGGGGGATGTTATCCCCGATGACATTTGTCGTTTATTTGATCTACATGATCTGAGTCTGTCGGACGCTCAGCGCAAACGTCATCCACCAAAAGTGGAGCAATTCTCAAATTACATTTATGTCTTGCAACGGGGTATCAAGGTTTTCGATGCAGACCTAACGTTTGAGCATGTTCAGGTTTCTTTGTTTATTGGCACTCAGTTTATTGTCACCTTCCATCATAGTGATTCTTTAAGTGTGAATGCATGGTGGGCAAACCCTCAAACACACGGGTATTTGGCCAGCGCGCCTATTCTATTGGCATCACGGTTATTAAACACTATGGCCAGTCGCTATCTTGAGGTGATGTTGGAATTTGAAGGTACCTTGTCTGAAATTGAAGATGATATTCAAGGTGCGCTATCAGATGATGTATTAGTGGAACTGACCAGTTACCGCTCACGTTTGCGCCGCTTAAAACGTATTTTTAGTTATCATGAAAAGTCTTCCATGGCTTTGATCAAAGCCTACCAAAAATTACCCAGTGAAAGTGAAGTGGGTTATCACTTGCAAGATGTACTAGATAAA
>JBNMQC010000082.1:0-10139 GCA_051277445.1 Bermanella sp.
GCGTCTCAATTATCTACGCTTTTAGGAGTTATATGGCCTCAATTTTACCCGTTGTGAGTGTTAAACCACCTTCCATTATTTCATTTGTTAAAGACCTGCCTAATGTCTGTTCGTTGGCCGGTTTAGCGTGCACATTGGCGTCGATTTATTTCAGCATTTTAGGTGTCTATCATGCAGCCATGATTGGCATGATCTGGGCGGTTGCATTTGATTGGGCTGATGGATTAGTCGCCAGGAGAATGAAGGGGCGTACCGGTGACGATCGAGTATTTGGTGGGCAGTTAGACCTAGTGATTGATATTGTTAGTTATGGCGTGGCGCCGGCCATATTTGTTTTAAGTTTTGCTCAGTTTAATCCGATCTTTTTGTTGTTGGCTTTTTTTATGTTAAGTGCAGCGGTTATACGACTGAGTTATTTTAGTACGTTTGGCTTGTCTGAGTCGTCAAAATATACAGGGCTTGCGTTGGATAATAACAATATTGTAATTGTTTTTGTTTTTCTATTTGAAAGTGTTCTGTCGCCTTACCTGTTTCAAAATATCCTCTTCTTTTTGATATTCATGTTGTCCGTTCTAAATGTTTCTCAGATTCAAACGCCTAAACTTTCAGGCAGAGTTATGAATGTCTATTTACTCGCGTCTTACACGCTTATGATCACTGGCATTTATATTTGGAAGCTAGTGTGATTGGTTTTTCAAAAGAGATTGTAAGTAAGTCATCGTTTTTAAAAAAGGAAAATGAACCAATTATGATTGTATACACAGTAGGTACGTTTGACCTGTTGCATGTAGGGCACCTTGCTTTACTTGAGTATTGTAAGTCCCTTGGTGGTATTTTAGCTGTCGGTGTTGCTTCCGATCGAGTTGTGAATTCATAT
Organism: Bermanella sp.; assembly: GCA_051277445.1. Lineage (GTDB taxonomy): Bacteria > Pseudomonadota > Gammaproteobacteria > Pseudomonadales > Oceanobacteraceae > Bermanella. Next base: position 878 of record JBNMQC010000082.1, read on the forward strand.
AAACCGAATGTGCCAGTGATCCCTCTTGAAGAGCGCATGGAAATGCTTAGAGCGTTGCGGTGTGTAGATGTGGTTCATTCATATGATGAACTTGAGTATGTTTCTGGCTGCAAAGAGTTAAATGTTGATATTTTTGTGGTGGGGGAAGACTGGGGGGATAAACCTCATAATATTGCTGTTGAATCCTATTTGAATGCGCACCATAAGCAAATCAAACAGGTTTTATATAACCCTCGCACATCTTCCACGACAATTAAGCAGAATGTCATAGCCCAAAAAACCGACGTGAGTCATTTTAAAATGGCATTGGCTTAGTCATATTATCGTTAAATTTTTTAGTTCTTGTTATAGATATTGTCCCTTAGCTGAGTTGGCGTTTATGTGTACTTGTTAGGATCTAGCGTTTCTATTTGCGCTACATAGGTTGGTGATATGGCTGGATTAATGATCGAATACCCGTTTATATTGGCGTTACTTATATTCATGGCACGTGTTGCGGATGTTTCTTTAGGTACATTTCGCACTATTGTTATTTTTAGAGGGTATAAATTTCTAGCGGCATTGATCGGCTTTGTTGAAATCATGATTTGGCTCGTTGCAGCCGCGCAAGTATTAACAAATCTTGATAAATGGTATTTGGCACTGGCTTATGCTGCAGGCTTTGCTGTTGGCAATTATTTAGGTATGTGGATAGAAAGCCGGTTTGCCATAGGTAATGAGCTGGTGCGCTGCATTTCATTTAATCGTGATGTCCTGTGTGAGAAGATTAGGGAGCAGGGCTATAAGGTTGTATCGTTTGATGGGGATATGGGGCGAGAGAGCCCGGTTGAGCTACTTTTAATTATTGAGAAGCGTCGAAATGTACCGTCTTTGATTCAAATGATTAAGGCGCTTGACCATACTGCTATTTACTCTGTGTCGGATGTGAAAAGTGTTTATGATGGGCCTGATGTGTTGCCTAAGCGGAGCTTTCTTCGAGCAGGTTCCATGTTTTTAGGGAAGTATCGCTAGTATTGTCATCTATAATAAACTCAGATTTTTGTTTTAACGTTTGAAGGTGATTTTTTGCCCATGTTACGTCGATTAAATCGATATATGGAGCGCAACCAGGCGGCAAGTAAGGCGTTACTTAATCAGCTTGATTCGTCCCAGATACTCGATATTGCTGAGTTTGAGCAAGTGTTGTGGCGGCGTATCTATGCCAGTGTTAATCATACCCACGCTTTATGTGTGTTAAATGATGACACGCTTTCCTTTGATTTTATTATCAGGCTGTTTGTTAAAATTGGTTTTAATTGTGAGGATGCAGTCAGGCTGATGATGGATGTGCATCGTTACGGACGTATTGTGTTAGCTAAGTCTGATTATGAAGCACTGGCAGATCTTAAGACGTATATTGATCAGCAGGCCAAAAACCAACGATTAAGTGTGGCGATTGAAATTCTCCCCTTGTAGCGTGACAAGCCTAAGCAGGGCAATTAAGCAGTATCTAAATGCTAAGCGACCAAAGGGTCGCTTTTTTTATGATTAAGTGGTTTTACAGACTTGGTATTAGTGTGGTGCTGTTTTAAAGGCGTAGGTGGCGAGATCTTTACTATCGAGAAATGTATTACTTATATTTAAGTCATCAACGGGGTTTTTATTTTAATGCTTTAACTGGTTTACAACTGGGATGTGGTTAAAACAGAGGGTGTAATTGCCAGGTAAATGTTTTAGGCATAAAAAAGGCCTCCGAAGAGACCTTTCTTTTAACACTTAACGAGTTAACAACTTAGATGTTGTTGAACTGGTTAGAAGTGTTTTTCGCACCGCCAGCTTTAAGGGCGCGATCACCAAGGTAGTATTCTTTGTGATCATCACCTAGGTCAGAACCAGCCATGTTTTGGTGTTTAACACAAGCGATACCTTGACGGATCTCTTTACGTTGAACGCCTTCAACATAACCAAGCATACCCGCTTCACCGAAGTACTCTTTCGCTAGGTTGTCTACAGACAACGCAGTAGTGTGGTAAGTCGGTAGAGTGATTAGGTGGTGGAATACGTTCGCTTCGCGAGAAGTATCTGCTTGGAAAGTCTTGATGCGAGCATCAGCTTCAGCAGCTAGTTCAGAATCGTCGTAGTCAGCAGACATTAGACGGTCACGATCGTATGCAGAAACGTCTTTACCAGCTTCAGCCCATGCATCGTATGCTTGCTGACGGAAGTTAAGAGTCCAGTTGAAAGATGGAGAGTTGTTATAAACAAGTTTCGCATCTGGGTGTACTTTACGTACTTCGTCCATCATGCCTTTGATTTCGTGAACGGTAGGAACAGCCGTTTCGATCCAAAGAAGGTCAGCACCAGCATTGATCGCTTCGATACAATCGAATACACAACGCTCATGGCCAGTACCTTGACGGAACTGGTATAGACCAGAAGCAAGACGCTTAGGACGAACAAGCTTGCCGCCACGGTTAAATACAACGTCACCTTCAGCCATGTCAGCTACGTCGATTTCTTCAACGTCTAGGTAAGAGTTGTAGATGTCGCCTTGATCGCCTGGCTCTTGAACCACAGCGATTTCTTTAGTTAGGCCAGCACCTTCAGAGTCAGTACGTGCAACGATAACACCGTCGTCAACGCCTAGCTCAAGGAATGCGTAACGTAGAGCGCGGATTTTACCGTGGAAGTCAGCGTGAGGAACAGTAACTTTACCGTCTTGGTGACCACATTGCTTCTCGTCAGCAACTTGGTTTTCGATTTGAAGTGCACAAGCACCCGCTTCGATCATTTGCTTAGCCATTAGGTAAGTCGCTTCAGCGTTACCGAAACCAGCATCGATGTCAGCAACGATTGGCACTACGTGAGTTTCGTGGTTGTCGATTTTAGCTTGGATTTCTTTCTCAAGAGCAGCATCGCCAGCTTCACGAGCAGCGTCTAGCTCACGGAAAAGACCACCTAGTTCACGAGCGTCAGCTTGACGTAGGAAGGTGTATAGTTCTTCAACAAGAGAAGCAACTGCTGTTTTCTCGTGCATAGATTGGTCAGGAAGAGGACCGAACTCAGAACGTAGAGCAGCAACCATCCAACCAGAAAGGTATAGGTAACGACGCTCAGTAGTACCGAAATGCTTTTTGATAGAGATCAGTTTTTGCTGACCTACAAAACCGTGCCAGCAGCCTAGAGACTGAGTGTACTTAGTTTTGTCTTTATCGAACTCAGCCATGTCACGACGCATGATAGCAGCCGTGTATTTAGCGATGTCTAGGCCAGTTTTGAATTTGTTTTGAGCGCGCATGCGAGCAGCAGCTTCTGGGTTGATTTGATCCCATGGGCTACCGGCTTGCTCTTTAAGAGCAGCAACCGCTTTGATGTCGTCTTGATAAGCTGACATATGTCCAATCCTTAAAAAATAGGTTAATTGTCTAAAGCCGCCTATAAAAATAGCAGCTTTATCGAGGCATGCCTCTTAAATGACTCGCGCATCTTAAGGTTTTTATGATAATTTATCTAATTTATAGCTCTTATAATGGGTATTCATGAGGTGAATGTGGATCGTTTTGATTTAAACTTGCTTATTTATCTAGATATATTGCTGCGTGAGCGCAGTGTAACAAAGGCCGCTCAGTCTTTGGGGATCACACAACCGGCCATGAGTAATGGTCTGAAACGCTTGCGAGAGTTGTTTGGTGACCCAATATTAGTGCGCACCAGTGATGGTATGAGTGCAACTGAACGGGCTCAAGCACTGCAGCCTTTAGTACGCAATATTTTGGCCGAGGTGGATGCCGCTGTGCAGCCGACAGGTGAGTTTAAATCATCAACCAGCGGTCGTGTTTTTCGTATCATGGTGAGTGATTATGCCGAGGCCACCTTGGTGCCGGCCATTGTGAAACGCTTACGTAATGAGGCACCAGGTGTCATTTTAGACTTTCTAACCCCTTCTGATGTGACGTATAAGGATGTAGAGCAGGGCAAGGTGGATATGGCCATCAACCGCTTTGATGAGTTACCCCAGTCATTCCATCAAAAAACCTTGTGGCGAGATGGTTTTGCTTGTTTGGTCAATCCTGCTAACCCTTTATTAGACGGTTTTGACTTGGATAAATACATGCAAGCCAATCATATTTGGGTAAGTAAAACCGGTATGGGAGTGGGGACTGGTGTGAATCCATCCAAGGATAAGGCCGTGCAGCTGGGCTGGGTAGATGAGGCGCTTGCCGAGACTGGCCATAAACGCAATATCAGTGTGTTCACCCGTCACTATCAAATGCCTGCTTTATTGGCCATGAATAACGACTTGGTAGCGACATTGCCCACCAAGGTGGCTAAAATGCAAGCGTTATCGGGGGACTTAGTTATGGTGGATGCGCCATTCGAAATACCTGCTTTTGAACTAAAAATGGCTTGGAGCCCTCTATTACATCATAACCCGCCACATCAGTGGATGCGGGCATTGATTACTGAAGAGTCAGAGAAGCTGGCTCGAATTTAAGTGTTACACGCATAATTATAAAAATATGGTTTTTTACATGATACGCATACTCATTCTTACTCTTATCGCCGTACTGGCCGCTTGTAGTAATTCGGTGGATCAAATTGATGGTCTGCCTAATATTGAAATTACTGGGGTCGTTCTAAATGGTAATGTTCGCGATGCCAGTGTTCAGGTTGTTGGGATCGATAATTACGGTCAACCGCAGCGCAATGCCAATGGCGAAATTTATGCTGATCGCTTTTTTACCGACGATAATGGCCGTTACAATCTGGCTATAAATGGTGTGGCGACCGGTTCTTTATTGTTTATTGTAAAGTCCTATAGCGAAGAAGGGCGCGATACCCAGATTCGTTGCGCATTAAAAGACGGTTGCATTGATGAGGATAAAGCCTCAGTTGATTATGGTGACTGGTACGATGCACCTGCTGATTTTGAATTGTGGGCAGTCGTAAACGATGCGCAAAGTATCTCAAAAGTGCATGTTAGCCCAATTACGCATTTAGCGGCTCGTTTGGCGTTCAGTGATTTCACATGGGATGGCAATACTGGAGTCTGTGAAGATTATAATAATGGGGCTGGCATCTGCAACGTCTCTCTCCCTTTAAATGGAATGTTCACCCCGCAAAGCATTCATGAGGCCAATACTCGCGTAAAAGCGTTGTTTAATTCTGATTCCAGTATTCATGCATTTCTAGAGCCTTTCTCACCGTTTTTTACTTCTAGCCTCGACACGGTTTCAGCGGTTGATGGTGCAAAGCATGGCTTGTTGAATTTAACTTGGCAGTATCAAGCAAGAGAAGAAAACCTGACATTGTCAGAAGTGTTGGATGATTGGTTAAACGATGCCTTTCTAGCCAACGCCGGTCAGTTGTATGGAGATGACCAAACCAATACACCTGCCCAATGGGATTTAAAAACCGCATTTGATAATGCATCAGCGATTCAAACCGAATTGGCATTGCCCAGTAATGCGGCATTAACCTCTGCGGCCTCATCCTTTCAATCGATTAGCGCAGACTTGGGTAATACATTGACCAGTGAAAAGGGCGCTGATTATTCAGATAATCTGAATGAGCAGGTGGCAGCTGCAAGACAGTTTGTAAGCAATGCACAAAGCTGGATGATGGATTACGAAACAAAAACATTCGGTAATTTTTTAGATTCAGATACGGCCATAGAAATAGCAGCCATGGAATCGCAATGGGAAGCCATGCAAAAAGTCCTTGGCCCTGAATTGCAGTCTGTATTTTTGCCCGTGGTTGAAACGGTCCATTATGCACTTGTATGTATGGCCAATGCGTCGTGTGGCTCAGAACCTTATGTTTTTTCAGATCTCGGTGCGTCAATATCTTACGATTCAACAACGAAGCGTTTTAGTTATACCAATGCGTTTTCTCAGACATTGGTGCGTGGTGAGTTAATCAGTGTGGGTGATAATGGTTTGATTAAATCCTTTTCATTCACACAAGATGTGAAAGTTGAAAGCGCTGCGGGGTTATCGATTTTACAAAGTCGTACTGACGAAAAGGCCAGTATCAGTGTGCTTCTAGAATCAGTACTGGTTTCAGGTTCTGAACCTGCTATTAAACGCATTCAATTTAATCTTCCTCAAATTACTCTAAAAGCGAAAAATGTGGCTGATGGCGGTTATTTGCCTTTGGTTTACACTGCAGATGACGCAGTGCTTGTCATGCAAGGTGTAAAAGATCCCACGCGTACCGCCATGCCAATCCACTTTAATTTAGAGTCCTTATCTTTGCTTGGGCAGGTATCTAATGGTTCTGATGTATTAGATGTGGATGTTACCTTGAATGCCAGTAATGCCAGTTTGCATTACCCTGCAGAGCGCTTTCCTGACTTGAATTTTGTGTGGAAAAGCTCAGATATCAAGCAATACGCCCAGTTCGACTCTTCTGCTTTGGACTCAGCACAGCTGGCAGGTTGGTTAACGCTGCCCAGCGATGTGAGTTGGTCAACGCTGCCAAACGGTGAGGTCAGTGGTGAAATCCTAAGTGATCAGGTTGTTTATAATGAAGTCGCTCAGTTTTCGGGGCTAGATTCAGCACTAAAAACAGAGCTACAAACATCAAGTTATTACCGGTTTGAATTTGGCGAGCTTAAGTACCCTGGTGGCTCAACTGCATTGGTTATTTATAAGAAAAATGCCAGCGACGCGCAAAAAGTAAAGCAGTGTAATGCAGTAGATGGTGCTTGGTTGTGTTCTAACGAAGTGCCTTTGGCGGACTTTGGCTGTGAAGGGGCGTATAGGTTAGATGTATCATTTAATACGAATGCTAGTGTGTCTGACGCGTTTGTCTTTTTACAGAAAAGTGACTGTATTCCTCAGGTCAAAATTGTAGGCAGAGGCGTTTACGATATCAATTATCCAGAAAACTTAACGTCGTTTAATGATGGTGATAGCTTTGATGTGCAATTAGTGGAGCCACATTATTTAGGTTTGTCGTCGTTTAATATTCGATTGTTATCCCGCTTTAAAGATGCCCAAAACAACTTAGACGAGACGCCTGTATTATTGAATATCCTCGGCGCTTTTACAGACAAAGAAAATGTCAGTATCGCCTTTTCAGTGACTCATGATTTTATTGGTTACGGTAATACCAGCTCGCTAGGCTTAGTTGAGGTGATTCCTTACGGCGAACGTACCTTATGGTTCGCTATCGGTAATAGCGATCAAACAGATGAAGGTTCAGTGGTGTATTACATATTAGATAATAATGTGTCTTTGGTGATGTCTGGCTTCGATTACACCGCAAGCGATGGCTATCATGAACAACCTCTGGGGTATATTCGCTACGCTGGCGCACTCATGGGTACATTAAGAAAAGAGGGTGACCTGTATGTGGTGCGCTACATTGACGGAAGCTGGCAACTGCTTTGAGGAGTTTGTTGTCAATAGTCTGCTTGGTTTGCTTGCCAGTGCAGGGCGCGATAGCTGCGGTGGATATTGGGTTTCGCAGTGATGCTTTATTAGCTAGCCCTGCAATGGAAATTGAAGACCTGGAGTCAAGCTGGGAAAACCCTAGCAAAGGCCGCTATGCCCAAGCCCGCGTTAACATAGAGTCCTATGTTCAGCTTGATGCTCAGTTTCAGTTGGGGGTTGAGCAACGTTGGCATTACTTAATAGGCTTTTCCCAAGAGACTGCTCAGTTTTATTCTCGCCTTGAAAATAATGCCATTGATAATGGTACCTATGAATTGGACCTTAAAATAAATGGTGCTCAGGCAGATGCATTTCTGCAATACTTTATACCGTTATCCTCTAGTAGTTGGATGAAATTTAAATCCCACTTACTCAAAGGGCAAAGAGTTCAACAGGGCAGGTTGTCTGGGAAGGGGGTAGTTGACGATTCAAGTCTCAGTTACGACTGGCATCTAGATTATGCCTATGATGAGAATCGTATATTTGATGGCCCAAGAACTCAGCTTAGCGGCTGGGGATACAGCTTTGATGTTTATGCGTTTAACCAGATCAACGAAAACCATAGTCTGTATTTGAGTTTAGAAGATGTGTTTTATACCCTGCATTGGCAAGATGTAGAGCAAGATAGCGGGTGTCTAGATCGCCCTTTAACGGCTGCTTGTAGGGTGTTTACCAACCGAGAATCCTACACACAGCGATTCCCTGTGTTCGCAAAGCTAAAATGGGGTTATCAAGTTCAAGATATTAAAGCCAGTCTTGAGTTACAGGCCTGGCAGCGCTATCGAGCATTATGGCTGGGACTGGATTACCACGGAATTCAGCTTGAAATAGACGGCATCAACGAAATGCTGAATCTTGGCTATGAATCTTCAAGGCTCAAGGTAAAATGGGGCTTTGACGATATTCGCTTTGCGCAAGCTAAACACTGGCAGCTGACCCTAGATATGAACTGGCCTATTTTATGATTTATGAACATTATTTTGCGTTAACGCAGCGCCCGTTCTCCATTGCCCCAAATCCCAACTTTTTGTATGCCTGCGGCCAATATAAAGAAGCATTGGCAGCATTAGAATATGGCATGTTGCACCGTGGTGGATTTGTACTCCTTACGGGTGAGGTGGGGACGGGTAAGACCACATTATGTAAATTCTTGCTCAAATCTGTGCCACAAGACACTGAGGTTGCGCTAGTTTTGCATCCACAGCTTGATCGTATTGAATTGCTGCAATTAATCTGCAAAGAATTTGGTTTAGATGTTAAGGGTGATCTTAAAGAGTCTGACCTTATTGAGCAGCTAACAGGCTTTTTGTTGTCGGTATACTCTAAAGGCGGTTACAGCGTTTTGATTATTGATGAAGCTCAGCACTTAGATGATTCTGTGCTGGAGCTTGTTCGCTTGCTAACCAATTTAGAAACCCATGAAGATAAGCTATTGCAAATTATCTTGCTTGGTCAACCAGAGCTTCGCTCTCGCTTAAACCAGTATCAATTGCGTCAACTTAACCAGCGTTTCACCGCGCGCTTTCACTTGGATGGCCTGAGTTTTTTACAGGTTAAAGCCTATTTAGACCATAGGGTAGAAGTGGCTGGAGGTCATGAATCCCTGTTTTCAACCAGTGCCGCTTGGCTTTTATACCGTCTCACTAAAGGGATTCCTCGATTAATTAACGTATTGGCTGATCGATGCTTGATGGGCTGTTATGCTCAACAGAAAAAGCAGGTAACCCCTTTAATGGTTTGGAGAGCTTCTAAAGAAGTGCTACCAATGCCTCAAAAATCAAATAAATCGCTTTTAAAAATAGCTGCGTTATCTGCGGTTTGTATTGGCGTCCTTAGTGTGACTA
>JBNMQC010000083.1:0-10117 GCA_051277445.1 Bermanella sp.
GTATTAAACTCATTGAGAAATCCTTAAAGGAATAATCCATGGCGGTAATGAATTACAAAGAAATTACGGATTTGTTACCCCATCGTTATCCGTTTTTATTGGTTGATCGTGTCACTGAGCTGGAAAAAAAGCAGCGCATTGTAGGCTACAAAAACGTCACCAGTAATGAGCCATTTTTTGAAGGTCATTTCCCTAAGCATCCGATTATGCCAGGGGTTTTGATTTTAGAGTCGTTAGCGCAATTAGCTGGGCTTTTAGGGTTAGATTAAATAGAAAAAGAAAAGGCCGAAAACACGGTTTATTATTTTGCGGGCGTGGATAAGGCCCGCTTTAAGAAGCCTGTCGTGCCAGGAGATCGCTTAGAAATGGAGGCGCGTTATGTCAGTGACAAACGTGGGATCTGGCGATTTGAATGTGAAGCTTGGGTAGATGGACAAGTAGCCTGCCAAGCGGAAATTATGTGTGCCGAAAGGGAAATACATTTTGATTGATTCACGCGCTATCATTGATCCAAGCGCCAAATTGGCAGAAAACGTAGAAGTAGGGCCGTTCACCGTCATCGGTCCAGACGTCACCATTGATGAAGGAACCGTGATCGGTAGTCACGTTGTGATTAAAGGGCCTACCAGCATTGGTAAGCACAATCGCGTTTTTCAATTTTGTACCATTGGTGAAGATTGCCAAGATAAGAAATTCAACGGCGAGCCGACTCGCTTAGAAATTGGCGATCATAATATCTTTCGTGAAGCCTGTACTGTGCATCGCGGCACCACCCAAGATAACAGCCTAACCAAGATTGGTAGCCACAACTTGTTCATGGTGAATGTGCATGTTGCCCACGATGCGATGATTGGCGACAACTGCATTCTGGCAAACGACACAAATATCGCAGGTCATGTGCATATCGGCAATTACGCTATTTTAGGTGGCGCCTCTCAGGTACACCAGTTTGTGAAAATTGGTAGTCACAGTATGTGCGGTACTGGCTCCATCGTGTTGAAAGATGTACCCGCTTATATCATGGCAAACGGTAATTCGGCCAAACCTCATGGTATTAATGTGGAAGGTTTGAAGCGCCGCGGTTTTGAAAAGAACGATATTCGTATGCTGCGTAATGCTTACAAATCGGTTTACCGCAAAGGCCTTACCTTAGAAGAAGCCCGCCCTGAATTGCTTGAGCTATTAAAAGAATCCCCAGCGGTTGAAGCGTTTATTGATAGCATCGACCAGTCTACGCGAGGAATTATCCGCTAATGTCATTGTGCTTTGCCATGGTGGCAGGAGAGGCGTCAGGGGATATCCTTGGTGCAGGTTTAGTGAAAGCATTAAAGCAACAATACCCTGATGCCCGCTTTGTGGGCATTGGCGGCCCTAAGATGATTGCCGAAGGTTTTGAATCTCTTTACCCAATGGAGCGTTTGTCTGTCATGGGTTTGTTTGAGGTGCTTGGCCGTTTGCGTGAGTTATTGAAAATTCGTAAGCAGTTATTTAACACCTTATTAGATTTAAAGCCGGATGTGTTTATCGGTATCGATGCACCGGACTTTAACCTAAAGCTTGAACAAAAATTCAAAGCGCAACACATCAAAGCGGTGCACTATGTGAGCCCCAGTGTTTGGGCATGGCGAGAAAAGCGCGTATTTAAGATTAAGCAATGCGTTGATTTAGTCATGTGCTTGTTTCCATTTGAAGTGGATTTTTACCATAAGCATGGTGTGCCTGCCGTGTGTGTGGGTCATACATTGGCGGATGCCATTGAAATGGAACCTGACACACTGGCTGCCCGAGAAGCCTTACAGCTAAATAACGAGGCGCCAGTGGTGGCATTGCTACCAGGCTCCCGTGAGGGCGAAGTGTCGCGTTTAGGTGAGCTGTTTTTACAAACTGCTGAGCGTATCAAACAACACATACCCAGCGTGCAATTTGTTTTGCCAGCGGCCAACGATGAACGCTTCAAGCAGCTGACGAATATGTTAGCGGATCATGAACAGTTGTCGGTGAAATTGCTGCACGGCCAAAGCCGAGAAGCCATGGCCAGCTCGGATACGATTTTAATGGCATCTGGCACAGCGGCACTTGAAGGTATGCTGTTTAAGAAACCTTTAGTCGTGTCTTATAAATTGTCTGCATTGACCGCCTATATTGTGCGAAAAATGCTAAAGCAACCGTTTGTATCTTTACCTAATTTACTGGCAGGAAAAGCGTTGGTGCCTGAGCTTTTACAGGAAGCCGCTACGCCAGAGAACTTATCTGCAGCGGTACTGAACTTTTTACAAAATGAAAACGCCTCATCTCATTTAAAAGCCGAATTTACACAGCTGCATCAACTATTAAAGCGTGATGCGGATGTGGCTGCTGCCCGTGCTATTTCAGAATTAATTGAAGCAAAATGAACGATATTATTGAGCAAGAACAAGTCCTGATTGATCAAGGCTTAATCTATTGTGGTGTTGATGAAGCTGGTGCTGGGCCTCTGTGCGGTGATGTGGTTGCCGCTGCGGTGATCTTAGATCCTAATAACCCCATTGCTGAGCTGAATGATTCAAAAAAGTTAAGCGAAAAAAAGCGCGAAAAGTTATTTCCTATCATTAAGGAAAAAGCACTGGCCTACTGTATTGCACGTTGCAGTGCTCAAGAGATTGATGAAATCAATATCCTGAATGCGCGCATGCTGGCCATGAAACGTGCTATTGATGGCCTGACAATTCAAGCCCAGCATGCACTTATTGACGGCAATCGCTTGCCTAAGGATTTAGCCTGCGCCGGAACGGCGATTGTTAAGGGTGATGCATTAGTTGCCGCTATTTCAGCTGCGTCTGTGTTGGCAAAAGTGGAGCGTGACCATGATATGTTTGAGCTGGATAAATTGTATCCTGAGTATGGTTTAGCGAAGCACAAAGGGTACCCCACTAAAGCCCACCTAGAAGCCTTACAGATACACGGGCCAACAGAAATTTACCGTAAAACTTACGGCCCAGTTAAAAAATGGCTCGATGAAAAAACCGCTTAACAGCGGTTTTTTTATGGCTGGGTATTTGAGGAGGTCGCATCGGTCATGCACTCAGGCTGCATAATGAAGCGGTCGGGGTAAATATTCCATGCGGCACCCGTCACAAAATCCACAGGTATACTGATCAAGCCTGCGTCTACAAATAAGCCTAATAAGCTGGTTTTATTAAACCGTGCTTGGGTGATATAGGTTTGTTCGCAGCTGCCTTGGCTGACACGTATGACATGAGTGGTATCGCGTGTGAGCATTCTTTGCGCATAGCCATTTCCCGCAAACCGGTCATCAATATAGATTTCTGCATCAGGGTGGGTTTTGATGCTGACTTGTTGCTCTGCGCCATTAAACATAGACGCGCAGCCAGTTAAAAGCGCTAATAACGTAACAATGATAAGTTTAAAGTGGTTCTGCATGATTATTCCTGTAACTGGTATTCCAGCGAGAGGCTGGTAAACCAATGGGAAAAGGACTCTTTTTCACCACGGTTGTCGATGTCAATTTGGTTCAGTTGTAAGCGCCAAAACCAGTTATTTGATGACTTATATAACGCGCTAAAAGCCAGTTGGCCTTTTATGAAACCATTACTGCTGTTATTTGGTTGCTGGGTAACTTGGGTTTCGTCGTTTTCATTGATTGTGGAGAGTACTTCTAATTCGGAATAGTCACTGCTTCCCACAAGAATCCCTGCACGACCCTGAAGAATAAATGCATCGTTAATTGGGTATGACAGAACATGTTGTAAGTAAAAGCCTTGAGTTGAAATCTCGGATTCACGCACGCTAGTGGACACAACTTTGGATTGGCTCGAATCAACACGGGTTAATGTTTTGGTAAATGAAATGCTGCCATAGGTTAAGTAACCAACCTCGATACCATAATTAGGATGAAAGCGAAAACCCATAAAGCCTTGCCAAGGTAAGCTGCCATTTGAGACATCGCTGTAACTGGGGGTTTCAGTGAAGGCGCCTAAGGTACGAATTTCGTCGTTAAAGCTTGCTTGAGTCCAAGTGTAGCCGGTGCCAAACCCAACATAATGCGCAGCAGGATACGCTTGGGCCAGTTGGCAGGTAGTCATGAGTAACAGTAAGAGTAGGCGCATAATATAATTGGTTTTATTTTTACCCATGGTAGCGTGGCTGAAGGGGAAGCTCAATTGCTTTGTTTGGCCGTCTTAGGCTTGCTTTTAGTTTTCAGTTTCTTCCTGCTCGCAAAAAAAACGCAGAATGTCTTCTTTGCGTTTCATGGCGTCGTCATAGCCACATCGAATCAGTTCTCTGCAAAAACCGCGTTCAAACAGCAAATAACTTAACACACCAGCGCCACTTTTGTGGGTACTGCCTGAGCCTTTTAGAAACATGCGCAAGCTTTTTGGCAGCTCACGTGCGTGGCGTGCAGCAATGTCGTCAATGGATTCACTTGGGTTGATCTCTAAAATCTCCACGGGGCGCAAATTGATTTGTTGGCTTTGCATGATGTCTTCGGGGATTTTACTGATGGTGTTATTGATGCGGGTCATGCGCTCTACATCGCTCTCCATGCTATCGAGGAAAGCAGCGTTGAACATGTGGTTAGTGATTTTCGCCATGCTTGGGTATTGCTTCATTTGTTCTCGGGGCTTGCGCTTATGGGCTTGACCACTCACACCAATGACTAAAATCTTATCTGCACCTAGGTGCAAAGCGGGACTCATGGGGGCCAATTGACGAATGGCGCCGTCGCCAAAGTATTCACGATTAATTTGCACCGCTGGGAATACTGCTGGGATCGCTGAAGACGCCAATAGGTGGTCAGCATTGATGCGAGAACGTATGCCTATGCGACGCAGGCGCTGCCAGTTTTTGATGGTTTTATGACCTTGAAAGAAGCTCACTGACTCACCTGAAGCGTAGCCCGAGGCCGTTACACAAAGGGCGTGTAAATCTTGGTTGTCGATGGCCTTTTGAATGTTTTCAAATAAGATCATTTTTTTTACAAGCTGGCGCAAAGGGGCGTTATCCAGCAGCGAAACGGGTTCGCCTGCTTTATAGCCAAAAAACGTGTTTAAAAAGAAGGTGCTGGACCATTTTAAAACGCTCAGAAAGTCACTGCGGAATATTTGGTCACAACTGAAGTTTTTCCAAATGTGCTCAAGGCGCTGAATGCCTTGGCGGTAATGGCTGGCGTAGCTGGCGAGAGCCACCGCATTAATGGCTCCGGCACTGGTGCCGCTGATGATATGAAAAGGGTTGGGCTGATCTTGGGGTAAAAGCCTAGCGATGGCTTTAAGCACGCCAACTTGATAGGCGGCACGGGCACCCCCACCTGAAAGCACCAATCCTATTTTTTTTTCGTCTGTTTTCCGTATCATGGGGGCGCTTATCTGTTAGTCCGTGAACACGTGCGAATATATGTTATTCGCTAAGTATAGTTCATAATAGCGCAATTTAACTGAGGCCATTTTATGTTTACCGGAATTGTACAGTGCGCGGTCAAGATCGATCGCATTGAAAAGAAAACAGGCCTTTGGACGTTAAGCCTGACGCTACCTGAGGCGCTCATACCGGGCTTAACCAATGGTGCAAGCGTCGCCTTGAACGGTACGTGCTTAACCGTCACCAGTATCACAGGTTGCACGGTGACCTTTGATGTCATGATGGCCAGTTTGAATTTGACCAATCTTCAGTTTTTACAAGAAGGTACCTTGGTAAACGTTGAGCGCGCCGCGAAATTTGGTGATGATATTGGTGGTCACCAGTTAAGTGGGCATGTTCATAGTGTGGTGAAGGTTGTTGAGATTGAACGACCAGAGAATAATTGCATCGTGTGGTTTGAACTAACCGATGCCATTAAGCCTTATGTGTTCGATAAGGGCTACATTGGCTTGAATGGTTGCAGCTTAACCATAGCAAATGTGAAAGAAGACCGTTTTTGCGTGTACTTAATACCTGAAACCTTGAGTGTCACTACGTATCAAGATGTTGCCGTGGGTGACGGTATTAACCTAGAGATTGATAGCCATACTCAAGCGGTGGTTGATACGGTTGAGCGCATGTTGAAACAAAAGAATCTCGTTTAAGCATCCATAAAAAAACACGCTCAGGCGAGCGTGTATTTGCATGGGCTTGTCAGATTGCGAGTGGCTTTTATGCTTGGTTCTTTAAATACTGCACAATATCTCGCGACTCATACATCCATTGAACCTGGTTGTTTTCATCTGTGATGCGCAAACATGGCACCGTTGAGCGCCCACCGCCTTGGATCAGATCTTGGCGATTACTTGGGTCTTTGAGTGTGTTCTTAAGCTCCACTTGAACTGGCAGGTTACGCATTTCGCGCAATACCATTTGGCAAAATGGGCATTGATCATAGTAATACAGGGCGTAAGACGACATGCGTTCGATTAGCTCCTTTATAGTGAATTAGTAATGTTAGACCAGATTATACTGTTTTTGATCAGTACCTTGGCGAATATTTTTTCAGCCTTTGCCGGCGGCGGTGCCGGCCTTATCCAATTACCCGTATTGATTTTCATGGGTTTGCCATTCTCTGTGGCGCTGGCGACACACAAGGTAGCCACGGTGGCACTGGGGTTGGGTGCGACGATTCGCAACGTAAAAGAAGGTCACACAAGCTGGCGATTGAATCTGTTTATGCTGGCTTGCGGCATTCCAGGGGTGATTTTAGGGGCTTATGTGATCATCGGGGTGAATGATCGCCACGCGGAGATTGCGCTTGGCTTGATGACCTTAGCCTTGAGTATCTATTCCATCTTAAAACCCAACTTAGGGTTAGAGCCTTCTGATAAAAATCGTCACGCCATGGGGTGGGCGCTGGGTGGGTTAGGGCTTGCGCTGATTGGTTTTGCCAATGGGGCCTTGTCAGCGGGCACGGGGTTATTTGCCACCATGTGGCTGGTGAAATGGTTTGGCCTAAATTATAAGCAAGCGGTGGGGCACACCCTAATTGCGGTTGGGTTGTTCTGGAATGCCAGCGGCGCCATTACCATGGGGTTGTTGGCCACTATTCAATGGGACTGGCTGGTTGCACTGGTTTTGGGCTCGTTAGTGGGCGGTTATGTGGGCGCCCATTTTGCCATTAAAATGGGTTCAAGCTGGATTAAGCGCGCCTATGAGGTGATCACCCTGATTGTGGGTATTAAGCTGATTATCGGTTAAATCCCGCTAGGGGCCTGAAGTTTATGTCGGCATATGATAAAGTGCGCGGCGAATTCACTATCACCCTTTGGGTGAGCTTTTGGAAACATTATGAAATTAGATACACCTGCTGAAAAAGTTAGTTATTTGATTGGTCGCCAAGTGGGTGATCAGCTTAAGGGCAGCCAGTTTGAAGGTTTTGCGATCGATGGCGTGCTTAAGGGTATTCAAGATTCAATGGTTAACGCTGAGATGCCTTTGTCTCAAGAGCAAATCGAAGAAGCCTATCAAGTGATTCAGGCTCAAATGCAAGAAATGCAAGCAAAAGCGGCTGAAGCGGCTAAGCAAGTGGGTGAAGATTTCCTAGCTGAAAACGCGAAGAAAGAAGGCGTGATCACACTTGAAAGCGGTCTGCAGTACGAAATCATCACTGAAGGTTCGGGTGCGCAGCCTACACGTGAGTCGACTGTTCGTACTCATTATCACGGTACCTTCATTGACGGTAACGTATTCGACAGCTCTGTAGAACGTGGCCAGCCAGCTGAATTCCCTGTAGGCGGTGTAATTGCCGGTTGGACTGAAGCGCTTCAGTTAATGAAAGAAGGCTCTAAATGGCGTCTATTTATCCCGAGTGACCTAGCTTACGGTCCTCAGGGCAGCCAAGGCGCGATTCCGCCACACAGTGCTCTAGTATTTGAAGTTGAACTGCTAAACGTACTGTAAGTTAGCCTTCAAGGTTAAAAGAACGCAAAAAGCGACTCATCTGAGTCGCTTTTTGCGTTTATAGGCCTTAACTTGTTAAGCGCTCATGGTGTCCATGGTGCTTTGAAATTGTTGGCGATACACAGCGGGGGATAAGCCTACCCATTTTTTGAATGCGTGGCGGAAGTTAGCTACATCACTAAAGCCCAGTGCCTCTGCAATATCTTCTGTGCTCATTTGGGTGTTTTGAAGGCAATTAATGGCGTATTGGCGGCGCTGGTTATCCAGTAATTTTTGAAAGCTGGTGCCGGCCTCAGCCAGTTGACGGCGAAGGGTGCGGCCACTGATATTAAAAGCACTGGCAATCATGTCAAAGTTTGGATGATCGGACAGTGAGGTTTTCAGAATCTGCTTTATTTCATCCACCAAAGCCATGTGCTTTGGTTGGAAGTGAAGAGTCACTTGAGGCTGATTATGGGCATATTGTTGCATGGTCAGTCCATCCCGCTCAACGCTGTTTGTTGTTATTAGTGGAGTGACTTTACTGGGCAGGTGTTAAAAGCTCGAATGAAATGAGTTTGCAATAAGCTTAAAGCGCTATGCAAAAGCTTAAAGGCCAGCATTCATGGGGTTTTCACAGGTGATATTTGGCCAAAACTGGTCACTGTGCAGAATTCAAAAAATAGGGTTTTTAAAGAAATTGCACAACAAAGCGTGGGCTTTGGAGGGGGCGTTCAATCATTATTTTGCACGATATTCTGATGGTGACATGCCCTGGATATCTTTAAACGCTCGGTTAAACGAGCTAAGGGTTCGGTAGCCCACATCCAGTGAGATGTTTAATATTGGGCTGTCAGGTTCGCGGATTAGGCGCTCAGCGGCTTCATGAATACGCAGCTGATTTATGTAGTCATTAAAGTTGCGATACCCTAGTGTCTGATTGATCAAGTTACGGGTCTTGTATTCTGGTAGGTCTAATTCAGTGGCCAAGTCTTTCAGTGTTAGGTGTTCGGTGCGGTAGAAGCCTTTACTCATCAAGGTATTCAGCTTGTTGGCTTCATTGTGTAAGTCAGTGAAGGTAGCTTTCGTAGGTGAGGGTGACGCTGGCTCTTTTGTTGATGCATCTGTCTTAACTAGGCCAAATAGAACCCCTTGATGAGTGTGTAATAAAAAATACGCACACAATAACGTGACCACACTAATGGATAGGTAAGGGAGCCAGCGACCCACAATATGGGTGTTGGCGGGAATGACCACCAATAAAACACTGATGCCGACACCTATCAGAACCGCTCCTCGTAATTGTCGACGTGACTCCACCAAATCATCAGACCAGCTACCGATGACTGTCCATAAACCCAAAAGCACCATTAGGTACTCGCCATAAGATGGCCAGGTCCATAAAAAAGACATGAGCAGTGGGTCATTTGAAACAACGAAATGGCGAGCAATGGTAGGGGCTAAAAAGGTGTATAAACCGATGACACCAGAAACAGAAAGCATTCTTGGGCGATGGGAGAAAGCCAGTTGGCACAGCACCCAAAACAGCGCCGGTACCATGGTATAAATATCCGCTGCTAATTGCGCCCAGATCCCATCGAGTTGTGGCTCAATGAGAAAGCAGGCGCCTGCAAATAAAATAGCAACGAAGATTTTGGCAACAGTCAGTTGACCATAGTCACGACAGACCACCATGGCCAAGACAGACATAACGCCTAAGGCAAAACCAGAAAGCAGTAACAAACAGACACCTAAATATTATTATTTTTAAGTGCCTGATACTAATGCATGCCCCTTAGTGGCTCAAGAGGCGCGGACGTCTCAATAGAAATAAGCCAGATAGCATTAAAAACCACAAAGGCATTGAGCCGCCACCGCCGGAGCCAAATTTAGGCGTGGTGGGTTCTGAGGTGTTGCTTTTAGTCAGTGTGATGGTTCGTTCGCTATTACTAGAGCTTAAAGAAACGTTGCGTGTTGAATAACTTGTTAAATTTATCGTTGCTTGCGCGTTGAGACCGGCCTCTGGCAAGTAAAACTCAACAACCCCGTTGTCATTTGCTTGGTATTGGGTTTCTAAATTTAAACGTTGATAAAGCGAGAAGTTATCTAAAGTGACGGTCGCATTTGGGAGTCGCTTGCCGCTTGAGTCCTCAATGGTGATTGAGTAAAGCTTAGAAGGGTAAACAGAAGCATTCTTGAGTGATGCATCCGCGTAGTCACCAGCGCTGGATACGGTTAGCGTCAAAGGGGTGCGGACTGTTTGGTTGCCGGTATC
>JBNMQC010000084.1:0-10038 GCA_051277445.1 Bermanella sp.
CACTTGCTGGATAGCATCAAAATTCCAGTAAATAATTTCGGTGTACAAGGTTTGCAGTTGCTGAGCCAGTTCAAGCCCTTGCAGTGATGAAGCCTGCTGGGCCAAGGCCTTTTGTTGACTATTGAGGTTATTGGTATTGCTGACAGCTTGCTTTTGTTGCTCGCTAAAGCCTTCCGATAAATCACTGATATCCATCAGTAGTACGCCCATGGCGACTAAGAATAGGGCCAGAGGAATACATGAGAGCAATATGACGCGGGCCGTTAAGCTTTTCATTGGGCTATCCGTGGTGTTCTTACCATTTTAGCTTAGCTAGCGTCGGCATAACCGCAATTTGAAATTGGGTTATTTGTACAAATAACTCAATGACTTAGCGGGGGATCAAAGGCTTAAGCCATAGGCGTAAAACTCAGTATCCCTCTCATAACCCTCACTTTCGTACAGTGCTTGACCTATAAGGTTGTCCTTTGCGGTCTCTAATGTAATGCATTGTGCGTTTGTTTCTTGGGCCAGTTGCTTGGCTCGCTGCATTAGCTTTCTTGCGATACCTTTGCCACGCCCATCGGGGGTGACAAACAGGTCATACAGTATCCAGCGCTTACTCATGCTAACGGACTCCCAGCTGGGGTAGAGCTGAACAAACCCCAGGGTGTTGTTTTTGACCTGGGCAATAAAAATAATGGATTCATTGTTTTCAAGGTTATGCCGCAGAAACTCGGTGGCGCCTAAAAGGTCGCTGTCTTGACGATAAAATTGTCGATAGGCATCAAATAATTTGGCCACACTGCCTATGTGTTCGATGTTTGCTTGCAAAATGTTCATAAACACTCCGTTGAAATGGACAGCAAAAAAAAGGCGCTCACTTTTCAGTTGCGCCTTTTAGTGTTGAGCAAAACGCGCGTGCGCCTCGTTCATTTTGTCACATGGAAATTAGTTAAGTTCAATCCAAGTGGTTTTCAGTTCAGTGTAATCGTCCATGGCATGTAATGATTTATCACGGCCATTACCGGACTCTTTAAAGCCACCAAACGGTACAGTGATATCACCACCAAAGTAGTTGTTCACACCCATGGTGCCAGTGCGAACACCTTTAGCGACTTTAAGCGCGGTATTGATATTGTTACTCCATACGGCACCGGCTAACCCGTAAGGGGAGTCGTTGGCAATGCGAATGGCATCGGCTTCGTCTTTGAATTTAATCACAGACATAACCGGGCCAAAGATTTCTTCTTGGGCGATGCGCATGCTGTTATCCACGTCGGCAAAAATGGTGGCTTCGTGGTAGAAACCGCCCGTTTCAGATTGTGTCACTTTGCCGCCCAATACAAGGCGTGCGCCTTCTTCTTGGCCGATGTTCACGTAACGCTGAATGTTTTCAAGCTGGCTTGGGTTGATGATGGCGCCCATGCGGTTGTTTAAATCTAATGGGTTACCTTCTTTCCACGCTTTTGCATGTTCAACCACTTTGGCTAAAAACTCATCGTAAATGCTTTCTTGAATTAACAAGCGGGTACCGGCAGTACAGGTTTGTCCGCAGTTATAAAAGCCACCTACGGCGGCCATTTCTGCAGCGGTTTCTAGGTCCGCATCGGCGAATACGATGTTGGCGCTCTTGCCGCCTAGCTCTAAGAAGGTACGCTTCAAGTTCGATTGACCGGCGTACTGCATCAATAACTTGCCCACGTTGGTGGAACCTGTGAAGGTTTGGCCATCAATGTCTGGGTGCAAAGATAAGTGCTTACCCAGGTTAATACCGTCACCGGGTAATACGTTTAATACGCCATCCGGTAGGCCGGCTTCGGTTGCTAACTGTGCAATACGCAGTGCCGTCATTGGGGTTTTTGGGTCAGGTTTAAGAATAACCGAGTTACCCGTGGCAAGGGCCGGGGCCAGTTTCCATGCGGTGGTGGAAAGCGGGAAGTTCCAAGGCACAATGGCCAGCACCACACCTAACGGTAAACGCTCAACTAAGGCGATGGTGTTGTGTGGGGTTGGGGCGATTTCTTCGTATACTTTATCGATGGCTTCAGCGGTCCAGCGAATGGTGTTAAGCGCACTGGGTACGTCTATATCAAATGTATCGCTGATGGGTTTGCCCGCATCTAGGCTTTCAAGTAGCGCGATTTCAGCGTGATTTTCTTCAATTAATTGTGCCCAGCGTAATAAAACTTTTTTACGCTCGCCCGGTGCCATGTGCGCCCAAACACCACTTTCAAAAGTGTCGCGCGCATTTTTCACCGCGATGTCGGCGTCTTCAGGGGTGCAATCGGCAACCTGAGTGATCACTTGACCATTGGCTGGGTTGACCGTGGCTTCGGTTTTGCCGCTCAGGGAGTCGACATTTTTACCATTGATGATGGCTTGGTTTGGATACTGGACTTCTTTGGCTAAAGCTTCCCAGTTGATGCTGTTTACGTCTGACATGGTCATTCTCGCATGGTTATTGCGCTGTTATGGCAATATTGGTGCATTTGGCCGTCGATTAAGGGTTTACCCCTTGAAGATGTAGGACGACTTTCCTTATTTTGCTCTATCTTGCTGCTGGTGAGCGCCAGTGTCTATATAGCTAGGTAGGTAGATGAATTCAGTTTAGTGGTCTTTTTCGGTTTCGTTTTGACTCTTTAGGCTTTTTCTAATTCTTCTAAGTAAGCATCTAAAATCAAATTATTCATAGCCCCTTTGCGCGTTATGGCAGAAAAATGCGTATGAAATTTTCGGCTGTGTTCACCAATGGCGCGCAGCTTATCTTGGGACACCCAGCGCTCGGCAAAGTGAGTGGGTAAAAAACCCACAAAGCGGCCGGTTAAAATCAAAAACGCGATGCCTTCACGGTCGCTGCTGGTGGCGCTGACTTTTAACATGGTTTGCTGTTGTTTGATCTGCGCCGGTTGCGGGTAGTTGGGCAGCACCGCATCGTATTGTGAGAGGGCTTGGTCGCTGATGTGTTCCAGCTCTTGGTCAAATAGCGGGTGCTGGTCAGAGCAATACAGCAGAGACTTCTCTTTATATAAGGGCAAATAATTCAAGCCGGGCAGGGAGCGCAAATCCGGCACCACACCGATGTGCAGGTGGCCATCGAGAATGGCGGTCTCGATATCATTAGGTGGCATCATACGAATGTTAATGGTTACCTGTGGCGCACGGTGTTTCAGCGTGCTTAACGCACGGGTGATGCGCATTTGCGGAATGGTCACCATGTTATCGGTGATGCCAATATTTAAATCACCTATTAAGTCGGTGTTGATCGCATTGATCTGCGACTTAAAGGTTTCAAGACTGGCCAATAACTGTAGGGCACTTTGATACACCTGACTGCCTTGCTCGGTAACGGAGAAACCAGAGCGCCCGCGCAGGCACAGCTTCATATTCAATAGGGACTCCAGCTCGCTAATGGCCAAGCTAATGGCTGGGCGGCTGATGTTCAGCTCAACTTCGGCCGGGGCAAAGCCACCGGATTCCACCACCACCTTATATATGCGCAATAAGCGTATGTGCGCGTCACCTAACTGTCGTGGCAGTAAGTTCTTGTTTTTGCTCATATTGTGGCCGTTTAGGGGATGAAATGAAGGGGATATTGTTAAATAGCCCAATAGATAAGTAAACAGTTAACTTAACTTTATAAATTTAGAATTTATTAAACTAAAGCCTAGGGCAATAATCGAATCATCGATTTAACACATAAATTGCTTTGATCTGGGAAAACGAAATGAGCGATAACAATAAATACGCCGGCTTAAGCCAAGAGCAGTTAGACAGTCATTGGATGCCGTTCACCGGTAACCGTCAGTTTAAACAAGACCCACGCCTCATCGTCAGCGCCGAAGGCCGCTACTACACCGATGCACAAGGTCGTAAAATCTTTGATGGTCTGTCTGGTTTGTGGACCTGTGGTTTAGGCCACAGCCGCCCAGAAATTACCGAAGCCATTGCTAAACAAGCCAAAGAATTGGATTACTCGCCAGCGTTTCAGTTTGGTCACCCAAAAGCGTTTGAACTGTCACACCGCATTACTCAGTTCACACCCAACGGTTTGAACCGTGTGTTCTTTACCGGTTCTGGTTCTGAGTCTGTTGAAACAGCCCTTAAAATTGCGCGTGGTTACTGGCGTAAAAAAGGCCAACCTGCCAAGACCCGTTTCATCGGTCGTTCTAAGGGTTATCACGGTGTGAACTTTGGTGGTATTTCGGTAGGTGGTATTGGCCCTAACCGTGCGATTTACGGTCAAGGCATTGAAGCGGCGCACTTACCGCATACTATGATTCCTGAAAACGCGTTCTCGAAAGGTATGCCAACTGAAGGGGCTTACCTAGCTGACGATCTAGAGCAAATGATCGCCATTTATGATGCCTCAAACGTGGCCGCTGTGATTGTTGAGCCAATGGCCGGTTCTGCCGGTGTGATTCCACCACCAGTGGGTTACCTAAAGCGTCTACGTGAATTGTGTACCAAGCACGACATCCTATTAATTTTTGATGAAGTGATCACCGCGTTTGGTCGTATGGGTTCTAAAACCGGTGCTGAAGAATTTGATGTGGTGCCTGACATCATGACCACCGCTAAGCAGCTAACCAATGGTGTGGTGCCTATGGGTGCCGTGATCGCCAAGCAAGAAATTTACGATACCTTCATGGAGCAAGGCGGCCCTGAGTACATGTTAGAGCTGCCACACGGTTACACGTATTCAGCGCACCCAGTTGCCTGTGCAGCCGGTCTTGCGTCTTTGGATATTCTAGAAAAAGAAGAAATGCCACAACGCGTGAAAGCCATGGCGCCACAATTTGAAGAAATGCTGCATGGTCTGAAAGGCACACAACACATTACGGACATTCGTAACTATGGTTTTGCCGGTGCCATGACGGTGGCAGCAAAAGACGGTCAGCCAGCGCTGCGTCCTTATGAAATTGCCATGAAGATGTGGGAGAAAGGTTTCTATGTGCGTTATGGCGGCGACACCATTCAATTGGGTCTACCGTTCACCACAGAGCTAAATGAAATTGATAGCTTGATTAACGCATTGGGTGAATCGTTTAACGAAGTGGAATAATCACTTCAACAAAGGATGGGTTAGCCGGAGACACACGAGCCGCGTCACCCATCGACCAACAGAATTTAATAATAGGTAAGGATAAAAACATGAACGTAGTTGGACATTTAATTAACGGTGAAATGGTAAACGATACCGCCCGTACTCAAGACGTATTCAACCCAGCAACGGGTAAAGCCGAAAAAAAAGTGGCACTTGCCTCTAAGCAAACCACTGAGCAAGCCATCGCAGCAGCGCAAGCCGCTTACCCAGAATGGCGCAACACGCCACCGATTAAACGTGCACGCATCATGTTCCGCTTCAAAGAATTGCTAGAAGCCAACGCCGATAAAATCTGCAAAATGATCGGTGAAGAGCACGGTAAAATTTCTCACGATGCAGCCGGTGAATTACAGCGCGGTATCGAAAACGTTGAGTTCGCCTGTGGCGCACCTGAACTGTTAAAAGGCGAGCACAGCCGTAACGTCGGCCCAGGTATCGATTCTTGGAGCGAGTTTCAACCACTAGGTGTGGTTGCCGGTATTACACCGTTCAACTTCCCAGCCATGGTTCCTATGTGGATGTTCCCACTGGCCATCGTATGCGGTAACACCTTTGTGCTTAAGCCATCTGAGCGTGATCCGTCTTCTACTATGTACATTGCACAACTGCTACAAGAAGCGGGCCTACCGGACGGCGTAATGAACGTGGTAAACGGCGATAAAGAATCCGTAGACGTACTATTAACAGACGAGCGCGTAAAAGCGGTTAGCTTCGTAGGTTCAACTCCAATTGCGGAATACATTTACGCAACAGCCAATGCCAACGGAAAACGTTGTCAGGCATTGGGTGGTGCGAAAAACCACGCCATCGTTATGCCAGATGCCGACATTGATAACGCCGTTAACCAATTATTAGGTGCTGCGTTTGGCTCTTCTGGCGAGCGCTGCATGGCGTTGTCGGTTGCCGTTGCCGTTGGCGATGAAGCCGGTGATGCACTTGTAAGCAAAATGAAAGAAGCCATGTCTGGTTTAACCGTAGGTGCCTACACCAATGCATCTAACGACTTTGGTCCTGTGATCACGTCTGCACACAAAGAAAAAGTACAAGGCTACATTTCAAGTGCAGAGCAAGACGGCGCCACTATCGTAGTAGACGGTCGTGACCCGAAAGTAGACGGCTTTGAAGACGGTTTCTTTGTAGGTGCTACCTTGATCGACAACGTAACCGCCAACATGAACAGCTACGAAGAAGAAATCTTCGGCCCTGTACTGCAAGTGGTGCGTGTTAAAACCATGGAAGAAGCCATGAAGCTGATCAACGATCACGAATACGGTAACGGTACCTGTATCTTTACCCGTGATGGCGAAGCAGCCCGTTACTTCTCTGACAACATTCAAGTGGGTATGGTCGGCATTAACGTACCGCTACCTGTGCCAGTGGCTTACCACAGCTTTGGTGGTTGGAAGCGTTCATTGTTTGGTGATCTACACGCATACGGCCCAGACGGCGTACGTTTTTACACCAAGCGTAAAACCATCACTCAGCGCTGGCCTTCAAGTGGCGTGCGTGAAGGCGTGAGCATGTCCTTCCCAAGCTAAGCCGTCATGGATGGCTAAACATTTGTGTAAAAAGAAAACCGCAGCTTGTCTGCGGTTTTTTTGTGGATTTCAGTCAGGTGGCCTGCAGCTTGTTAACTTTTGGCTATAGTTAAAAAACGGCTACGGAAAAAACCATGAATATACGCAAAAAACTCATATTGGGGGCCATGTTTATTGGCTTTGTCCCTATTTTACTAGGGGCCAGTTACATCGGCTATAACGCCATCCATCAAGGTCAAACCCTGATACGCAGTCAGATTCAGCAGCAGCTGATTTCTGTGCGTGAAATCACCGCTGAAAAAGTCGAAAGTTATTTCTCTACCATTGAAAACCAAATTTTAACTCTTTCTAAAAGCCGTATGGTCATAGACGCCATGCAAGACTTTGAAGGGGTGTTCACTGCCCATTCGTGGGATGCTAAGTTAGACCCCGCCGAAGTCGACGCCAGTTTAGCTAACTATTATCGCAATGAATTTGCGGCCCAATACAACGAGCTGAACCCTGGTAATGGGGTTGATGTTCAGGCGTTAATTAATGGTCTATCTAACGAAACCAAAGCCCTGCAATACTCTTATATCAGTAATAATCCTAATCCCTTGGGTGAAAAAGATAAGCTTTTACACTCGCCAAACTTTACCCCCTACACCAAGATGCACGCCTATTATCATGAGTCATTGCATGACTATCTGACCCGTTTTGGCTATTACGATATCTTCTTGGTGAGCGCCGAAACCGGCCATATTGTTTACAGCGTTTATAAAGAGTTGGATTTCGCCACCTCACTGATTGATGGCCCGTATGCAAATTCGGGTATTGCCCAAGTGTTTCGGCAGGTGAAAGATTCAAAAGACAGTACCGCCGTGGCACTGACGGATTTTGCGCCGTATTTACCTTCCTATGAAGCGCCTGCCTCGTTTATTGCCTCGCCCATATTTGAAAGTGGTGAGCTGGTGGGTGTGCTTATTTTTCAAATGCCCATCGAGCGCCTTAACCAAATCATGACCCATAATGGTAAGTGGAATGAGGTGGGTTTGGGCAACAGTGGTGAAACCTATCTGGTGGGCCAAGACTTTAATATGCGCAGCATGAGCCGCTTTTTAATGGAAGATAAAAGCGCCTACGGCGAGCTGTTAAAGCAAATAGGCATGGGCCCTAGTTTGATTGAAAACATCATTGCCAAGCATACCAGTGTGGGGTTGCAGCCGGTTAAGACGATAGGCACTCAAGCGGCGTTATCCGGTGAGACGGGGTATCAAGCGTTTCCGGATTACCGCGGCATTCGGGTGTTCAGTGCGTATAAACCCATCAAGATTAAAGGCTTCACTTGGGCCTTAATGAGCGAGATCGACGAAGAAGAGGCGTTTTTATTTACCGACCAATTGAAAGATTCCATCATTGCCACGTCGGTGATCGCGGTGCTTTTGGCCCTGTTGTTAGCAGGGGGCTTGGGCTTGGCCTTTTCAAACTCCATTACAGGCCCCATTAATCGCACCGTGGGCATGTTAAAAAACATTGCCAAAGGCGACGGCGACCTCACACAGCGACTTGATGCCACCAACAAAGATGAGATGGGCCAGCTGGCGTACTGGTTTAACCATTTTATTGCGGATATTCAAAACCTAATATCCGATTTAAACAGCATCATTGTGACCTTGTCGCAGTCGTCTTCATCATTTAAAACCGATGCAGGCGCGGCAGAAAATGCCATGGATGAACAAAACGAATTAACGCGCAATATTTCAAACCTCATGAACAACCTGCAAGGAGTGGTGGATGAGATCGCGCAAAGCAGCCAAGACACCTCTGAGCTTGCCATTCAAACCTCTAACTCATCCAATGCAGGTTTGAAAACCGTGCAAGCCTGTACCACCGCGATTCAAGACTTGTCTGAAGACATTCAACAAATGGTGTCGAGTATCGATACCCTCAACCAAAGTTCGCAGCAGGTGGGCGAAGTGGTGTCAGTGATTCAAGCCATTGCAGAGCAAACCAATCTGTTAGCCCTTAATGCCGCCATTGAAGCAGCCCGAGCCGGTGAAAGTGGCCGAGGCTTTGCCGTGGTCGCCGATGAAGTGCGGAACCTTGCCCAGCGCACGCAGGACTCAACCCTTGAAATCAGTGAGTCGGTAACCACCATTACAGACGGCATTCATAGGGCCGTTGAGTTGGCCTCTAACTCCCATGAAAGTGTGCAACAAGGTTTGAATAGCGCCCAAGAAGCCGAAGAAACCTTTAAAGCCATTAATGAATCGGTTGATGATATCCGTGAAAACGGTGAGCGCATGGTCTCGGCGGCTAAAAAACAAGAAGACGCCGCCCGCGAGGTGAATTTGGGCGTGCAATCCATTGAAAGCGGCGCGCAAGGCACCACAGATTTAATAAAAGGCGTGGCCGTGCGCAGTATTGAGCTTGAGTCTTTAAGTGAAAACCTAAACGGCAAAGTGGGGCGCTATAAAACCTCGTAACCTCATTCACCTAATACAAACAAAAAAGCCGTCTAGTTTGACGGCTTTTTTGTGTCGGCTATGGGTTAATGCCCTTGAATATATCGCCTTTGAACCCGCCACTGACGAAGGCCATCCCATAAAGTCAACAGCAAGCCAAAGCCAATTAAAGCGTAAGACCAAACCTCGTGATCACTTAATGTTTCACCCATGGCCAAATACGCCAATACAAAGATCAAAGTGGGCTCTAAATAACTGATTAACCCCAGTAAACCCAGCGGTAAACGCTTATTGGCGGCGATGTAACACAACATGGGGATAGCACCTAACACGGCAACGCCCATAAACAACATTAACCAATTCACTTCATACGCAAACGGGTGGGGCAGAGCTTCACCGTTTAGGCCGCCGCTTAACATGATGCCCACAATGCAAATGGGCAGCAGCAAAATATTCTCAATTAAAAACGCCGAAAAGGTCGGTAAGCTTTGATGGCGGCGCAGCATTAAATAAAGTGGGTAACCGACAATAATGATGATCACCACCCAAGACAAACCATGGGATTGAATATACGCCAAGCTCACACCCAGTGCGGCAAAGCCCAGCGCCACCCACTGCAAAAGACGCAAACGTTCTGCGTAAAACAGCTTACCTGCCAGCACCATGACTAAGGGCAATAAAAAATACCCCAAGGATAAATCCATGGTCTGCCCATTCAGTGGTGCCCAGACAAACACACCCCATTGCAGGCCAATCAACAAGCTGCCTGCGATCAAGCCTGGCCATTGCTTGGGTTGCCATAGTGGCGACAAATTCCCGCGTAATTTACCAAGGGCCAGCATGCAAATAACCAGTAACAGGCTGGTCCATAAAATACGGTGAAATAAAACCGTATAGCCTGAAATGGGTTGCAACAATTGCAAATACACAGGCATCACAGAGAATAAGCTAAACGCCGAAACGGCCAATA
>JBNMQC010000085.1:0-9991 GCA_051277445.1 Bermanella sp.
GGGGTAGTCAGACCGGTTGCAGAGCAAACTCTTAGCTTCAAAGCCCCAGGCATTGTGAAAACAGTGGCAGTGAAACAAGGTCAGCGAGTGAAGAAAGGGCAGTTACTCGCTGAGTTAGAGCTTGAAGAAATGGATGCACAAGTGGCGAAGGCTCAGGCGATTTTAACGGATGCCAAGCGCCAGTTGGCTCGCTTAACCGCACTTGAAGGCAGTCAGCTCACCTCGGATGAGCGCATTCGTCAAATTAAAACATCGGTGGATGTGGCCCAGTCCGATTTAAGAATTGCTCGCTTTAATCGTAAGTATGCCCAGATCCATGCGCCGGCGGACGGTCGTATCTTAAGTCGCCATATCGAGACCCATGAACTGGTTGGCAGTGGTCAGCCTGCGTATGTGTTTGCCGATGACCAACAGGGTTGGAGTGTCAACTTGGCGGTGGCCGATGTGGATGTGGTGGCATTGAATATTGGCGATGAAGCCATCATCCAGCTAGATGCGTATCCGGGTGAACAGTTTCGTGCAAAGGTCCATGAAATTGCCGGCCGTGCCCACAACCGCACGCAAACGTTTGAAGTGGACGTCATCATTCAAACAGACCGTCGCCTTTATTCTGGCTTAATCGCTCATACTCAAATCACTCCAAGCTTACAAACCCATGTAGCCAAAATTCCCATGGGTGCCTTGATCCAAGCAAAAGGCTATGAAGCCAGCATTTACGTGATTAACGACAAAGGCCATGCGCAGCTTAAAACCGTTCAACTTGCCTATGTGGATGCGCAGTTTGCGTACATTAAAACTGGGGTCGTGCAGGGTGAGCAGATCGTCATTGAGGGCGGGCCGTTTATCACAAACGGTGAAGACATTGCCATTGTGAATCTGTAGGGGCGAATGATGAAATTACCTGTAATGGCCATCGAAAATCATCAAATGAGTTACCTGCTTGTGAGCATCTTGGTGCTGTTAGGCATCGTGTCTTATCTGACAATGCCCAGAGCCGAAGACCCGCAACTGGATTTCCCATCGGTATCCATCATTGTGGTCAATCCAGGCACGAATCCGCAAGATATGGAGTCGTTGGTGGTGGATCCTATTGAGTCTGCGGTGAATGAACTGGAAGACATTAAGGTGATGAAAACCAATATCGAAGATGGTCTGGCGCGCTTTGAAGTGGAGTTTTTATACGGCTCAGACCCTGATGAGAAATACGACGACGTCCTCACCGCGGTCAATAATATCCGCGCGCAATTGCCTAGCGGCATAGTGAAGCTGGATATTAAAAAGATCTCCCCCAGTGAAGTGGGTATTTTACAAATTGCCTTATCGTCTTCTAGTCATGATTTCATCACCTTGCGCCGTGTAAGCGATGAGCTTGAAAATAAACTTGAACGCATCTCAGGGGTGAAGCGCATTGATGTTGAAGCACTTCCGGATATGGAAGTTCAAATACTATTAAAGCCCGCCAAACTGCATGCCCTTGGCATCAGTTTGCAAACGGTTTATCAGGCGGTGAACAGCGCGTCTTTAAATATTCCTGGTGGTCATGTTCATGCCGGTGGGCGTCGCTTTAGCGTTTTGACCAGCGGTGACTTTAAGCAGTTAAGTGAAATTGAAAATACCGTGATCACGGCCATTGATGATCAACCCATTTATTTACGCAACATTGCAAGCGTTGTTATCCGAGAAGGCTTGCCAAGTTATAGAGGGTTTTATCAAGGCCAAGCCAGTGTGTTTTTAAGTGTGATACAGCGTGGCGGCAGTAATATTTTTAATGTGAGCGAACACGTTAAAACCATACTCGATGAGTATAAATCGTCTTTAACCGGTGATGTGCAATTGCATATTATCAATGATCAAAGCATCAGTGTTGAAGATCGTGTGAATGGCTTTTTTGCCAGTTTGCTTCAAGGTCTTTTGTTGGTGGCGGTTGCGTGTCTGCTTGTGCTGGGTCGTGGTCCTAGTTTTGTGGTGGTCATGGCGATTCCGGTTTCTATTTTTATTGCCATTGGTTGGTTGGATTTGACCGGTTTTGCGTTGCAGCAGATGTCCATCGTGGGGTTAGTCATCGCACTGGGTTTATTGGTGGACAATGCCATTGTGGTGGTTGAAAACGTCATGCGTTTACAACGGGAAGGGCAATCACCGGAACAAGCCGCCAAACGCGGCAGCTCCCAAGTGGCATTGGCGATCATCAGTGGCACCTTAACCACAGTGTTGTCGTTTGTGCCTATGCTGCTCATGCAAAATGGATCAGGCATGTTTATTCGCTCCATGCCGGTAACGGTTGTTTTAACCTTGTTAGCGTCCTTGCTGGTGGCTTTAATCTTAACGCCGCTGCTCAGTACACGCTTGCGTTGCAGGCAAGCAGGGCCAACAAAGATGCAAACCCGTTTGGATGCGTTAAGTTCCGGTCCTTATGCGCGTAGCTTAGAGTGGGCGCTGCAGCATCCTAAAAAAATCATGTCCATCGCGTTGATGATATTTGTGTGTGCGCTGGCGCTGTTCCCATTGATAGGTGTGAGTTTATTTCCTAAAGCCGAAAAACCCATGATCTTGGTGAATTTAGAATTACCAGAAGGCGCTAGTTTTTCGCAAACCCAAACTCAGGCCAATATGATTGAATCCATATTGTTACAAAAAGAGCTGGTAGAAGATGTGGTAGTGAATGTGGGCCGAGGCAATCCACGTATTTATTACAACGTGAGTCCAAATCGTCAAACACCAAATTTTGCTCAGCTGTTTGTTAAATTGCATGCCAGTGAGCTAGCCATTGTCGAGCCATTTGTGGAATCACTGCGCATCGAATTGGGTGCGCTGTCTGGTGTACGCGTGTTTATCAAAGAATTCAACCAAGGGCCTCCAGCAGAAGCGCCCATTTCTATTCGAGTGCTCGGCGATGATTGGTCATCCATTAAAGATGGGGCCAAGTTGGTCGAAGCCTTGTTTAATCAGCAGCAGGGTGCAGTGAATATCGATAACCCCATTGGTAAACATAAGGTGGATATCAAGCTTGAAATCAATCGTGATAAAGCCGCCATGTTAGGGTTGTCGGTGAATACCATCGACCAAACTATTCGTGCCGCCTTAGTGGGGTTACCCATGGGAATTTATAAAGACGAGATGGGGGATGACTTCACCATTATGCTAAAGTCATCGGACTCCATAGAGCCAGAGCTTAGTGCCTTCGATACGTTACAATTGCAAACTCCAAGTGGTGATATGGTGCCGTTAAAACAAGTGGCCAGTGTGACATTAGCCAGCAGTATTCCTCGTTTTCAGCATCATAATACGCAGCGCATGGCGCGGGTCACTTCCGATGTACGGGGCGGCTATAACGTGGCTGACGTGACCCGACATATTATTGAGCAACTGGATCAATTGGCGTTACCGCCAGGGGTTAGCTTGTCCATTGGTGGTGAGCAAGAAAACAGACAAGAATCCTTTGGCGGTATGGCAAAGGCATTGATCGTTGCCATGTTAGGAATTTTTGCGGTGTTGGTCATGCAATTTAAATCCTTTAAGCAGCCGTTGATTATTTTCAGTGCCATTCCATTTGCCGCAACCGGTGCCTTTTTTGCGCTGTTCATCAGCGGCTACACGTTTTCATTTACGGCGTTTGTGGGCTTGACCTCGCTGGTGGGTATTGTGGTGAACAATGCCATTATTATTGTGGATTATGCCAATCAAAAACTCAGTGAAGGCGCGACTATTTTGGATGCCATTGCTGACAGTGCGAAAGTACGAATGACCCCCATCTTGCTTACAACCGTGACGACCATGGCAGGCTTATTACCGCTTACATTAAGTGGCTCCAGTATGTGGTCACCCATGGGTTGGGCGATTATTGGCGGCTTGCTGGTTTCTACATTATTGAGCTTGTTTGTTGTACCGGTATTGTATGTACTGTTTACATCAAAGACAGACGTAGATGAGTTGGCATTGAATCCAGTATGAGTGAGTTAATATCCGAACAGGCTAAGATGCTACAGGGTGAGTGGTTTAACCCCATTGACCCAATGTTGCGCAGTCTGCGTGAGCAAGCGCGTCTTGCCTGTGCCAAATACAATGCTCACCCAAGCAAGGGCAACATGAGGCACATTACTCGTCTGCTAAAGCGCAAGCCTAAGCAGCTGGTGATCGAACCTGGGTTTCAGTGTGATTACGGTAGCAATATCAGCGTGGGCGAAAACTTCTTTGCCAACTTCAATTGTGTATTGCTCGACAGTGGTTTGATCACCATAGGTGATAACGTATTGCTGGGTCCGGATGTGCATATTTATACGGTGGATCACCCTCGTGATGCCTCTGAGCGTCGCGGAGGGTTATGCATTGCTCAACCGGTTGTCATTGGTGATGATGTCTGGGTCGGCGCTGGGGCGAAAATCCTGCCTGGGGTTACCATCGGGGAGGGAGCGATTATCGGCGCAAATGCCCTTGTACGACAGGATGTAGAGGCGTTTACCCGCTTTTATTGAATTCTAGCGGTCAGCTAGTTGCTGGGACAAAACCGTCTACACTCAAGTCATGACTCTTGAACATATTCAGTTTAATCGCTTAACCAGCTTTATTATCTCCTCACTGGCTTATTACATGGCGGGCTTGGTTGGTTTGGAGCTCGCCATACCACCTGGGTTTGCTTCGGCTGTTTGGCCAGCGGCTGGGGTTGCATTAGCCTTGGCCATTTTGCTTCCAACCACGCCAGTGGTGATGGGCACGTTTGTCGCCTCATTTTTACTTAACTCACAATTAGTCTCAGACGCGAGTGGCGCATTCACTTGGCCTAACCTAGTGGTGCCGTTTTTGATTGCACTGGGTGCCGCTTTGCAGTTAATAGCCGGATATGTGCTGTTTAGACATTATTTAAAACAGAACATCATATCGGATGTGTCCCATACCATTATTCGTTTTTCTATGATTGTTGTGCCCGTTGGTTGTCTCGTGTCAGCCAGTGTGGGAACCGCAGCGCTTTACATGAATCAGGTTATCTCAAGTAACGCCGTCATGTTCTCTTGGTCCACATGGTGGTTAGGGGACTGCATAGGTGTGCTTTTATTCACCCCTATGCTGATGATTATTTTTGCGAATAAAGCCTATTTTAAGTTCTCTAGACGATTGCAAGTGGTGATACCGACCACTTTGATTTTCACCTCTACCAGTGTTTTGTTTTTTTGGTCTATTAATAACACTTACGATAACGTGGAACGTGAACTGGACATCACCGCGAAGCGATACAGTCATGAAATAGAAGAACGATTGGAACTATCAACGAGTAAATTGCAGTCTTATCAAGCCTTTTTTCAAGGCAGTAATTACATTTCATTTAAAGAATACGAAGCCTATTCAGAAACCTTATTA
The DNA here is from genome assembly GCA_051277445.1 of Bermanella sp. Classification (GTDB taxonomy): domain Bacteria; phylum Pseudomonadota; class Gammaproteobacteria; order Pseudomonadales; family Oceanobacteraceae; genus Bermanella. The sequence goes on from JBNMQC010000085.1 coordinate 5,353, forward strand.
GGCAGTGACAATACTTTATATAGTGTTGGCTGGACAGAAGTGACGCGTCACAAAGATCGAGCTCGAGTCGTAAAATCCATTGTAGATCAAGGTTTCGATGACTTTGAATTTAAAGTCCCAAGCAGTAGCGGAATGGTGACAGTCAGAGATAAAGATGCGTATTACCCTGTGTTGTATATTTATCCTTATGGCCGTAATAAAAGAGCATTGGGTTTAGATTTATCTGAATTGCCTGGACGATTGGACCTATTGAAGAAGATTGAAGCAACTGGAAAGGGGCGAGTCACTGGCCCCATTACCTTGGTTCAAGAAAAAGAAGATGAAAAATCCATTATTATCTATTTACCCGTTTGGCAAAAATACCCAAACGATGAAGTCTTAAGAGGCTATGTAAGTGGTGTGTATAGAGCAAGCGGGTTGCTAGGAGCTGTCCTTACGGATGCGCAAAAAAATAATTTAGGAATATCCGTGACGGATATCACGTACAAAGAGGATCCAAAAGTCTTAATAGAGCGAGTGGTGCCTACCCACTCGTATATTCCTTCAAAAAATTACGAGATACAGTTTCAAGGTTCACGTTATCAAGTGAAAATAACCCCAGGAGCAGACTATCAAGCGAATCAGAGCGACTGGGTAAGCTGGGTGATTTTAATTTGTGGCTTTGTTATATCGGCCTTAATGCAGGCTTTTATTTTAATGATGTCCGGTGCCATTGAGCACACGAATCGCATGGTGGAATTAAAAACAAAGCAATTAACACTCTCGATGGAAAAAGCGAAATCTGCCAGTCAAGCTAAATCGATGTTTCTCGCTAATATGAATCATGAATTACGAACCCCTTTAAATGCAATCATCGGGTTAGTGAATTTGTGTTTGAAGACGGCGTTAAGTCATAAACAATCGTCTTATCTCTACCAAGCTAAACTTGCCACACACACATTAATGTCATTGATTAACCAGTCTTTGGACTACGCAAAAATTGAATCAGGAAAGTTAGAGTTAGAGCATATAGTGTTTGATTTGTCTGAGGTCATACAAAAAATTCATGCTGTCTTTAATATGCAGGCCTTACAAAAAGGCATTGAATTTAAATTACTCATTGATGGCGATATACATCGCTATTTTATGGGTGACCCATTAAGAATTGAACAAGTGCTACTCAATCTATGCAGTAATGCACTGAAGTTTACGGATAGCGGCACGGTCAGTGTGAGTGTGTTTTCTAAGTCTATGAGCAACAACCAAGCGGAGATTATGATCAAAATTCAAGATTCCGGCATTGGTATATCGAAAGAACAACAAGCGCATTTGTTTCAATCTTTTCAGCAGGCCGATAATACGACCACCCGTAAATACGGAGGAACAGGTCTGGGTTTAGCAATCAGTAAGCAGCTTGTCGAACTGATGAATGGCAGCATTGTGATTAATAGCGATATTGGTAAAGGCTGTGAATTTGTTATCTGCCTACCTTTAGAAAAAAGCCAACAAGCAGACATGTTTAACAGCCAAACCATTGCCTCGTACCAACCTGAAACTGAACATGTGAATGCAGTAACAGCCGGTGATCCGTCAAGTTTAGAGGGCTTAAATATCTTGTTGGTGGAAGACATAGAGATTAACCGCATGATTGCCACCGAGCTGTTAGAAGGTCATGGTGCGAACGTCACACAGGCATTTGATGGTCAGCAAGCTCTAGATACTGTGAAAACAGATACACGCTTTGATGTGGTGTTGATGGACATACAAATGCCGGTGATGGATGGTCTAGAAGCAACCCAAGCCATAAGGGCCATACCGGAGTTTGCCGATCTTCCTATCTTGGCAATGACTGCCAACGCCATGAATGAGGATATTGATCATTGCTATGAGGTGGGAATGAATGGACATATCGCAAAACCCATTGATGAAAATAACATGATCTCGACTATTTTAAGCGTCCTATCGTCTTCAAGCCTCCCATCGTGACCTAGGGCTGAGAGTAATTTTCTGCTATTATTACTCCCTTATAGCCTTTTCAGGCATTTATATTCTAGGCCTATTTATGAAATTACTGATTCGCAACCTTGCCCGTACTACCACAGAAGACGAAGTTAAGTCTTTGTTTGAGCCATTTGGTGCGGTGCAGTCTTGTACGATTGTGATGGATGCACAAACCGGTACTTCAAAAGGCTTTGGCTTTGTTGAAATGCCGAACCCTGGTGAAGCCAAAGCGGCCACAAAAAATTTAAATGGTATGGAGATCGCGGGCAACAACATCCGTGTGAAAAAAGCGGAAGACAAGTAATCCCGTATCGAGCTTAACCACAAGAGACCTTATGACTATTCAAGAAATCAGTGTTAGCAATAACCAGAAGAAAACCATTCAAAAAGCCCTTAAGAAATCCAAAGCGTTGATTGAAGAAGAAAACGGCGATTTAGTGCTGGATCAAGAAAGCTACTTTGAATGGTGTGATGATACGGGCAAATACCCGTTAGAAGATATTCTGCCAGAACAAGACTTTGACGACGAAGCACAATACATCGTATTTGTATAAGTTATTTTAGGTTAAATGGAATCGCAGATACGGTTCTATTTTGTAAGCGATTCAATAAATTTGATACAAAAAACGGAGCTGATTGCTCCGTTTTTTTATGGGTCTTGTTGTGGTGACACTACTTGATTTTAGGTAAATCCCAAACAGTCAGACCAGTTAAGTCTTTTTCTGTTTTAAGCAGTTTGCTTGCAAGCACATAGGTAACAACAAACATAATCACATTACCCACAAAGCCGGTGTAATACAGATCAAACGGTACGCTGATGGCATCGGGCAGCAATTGATTCTTGCTTAGAATCGTCCATACCGTAAACACCATGGTGCTGACTAAACCCGCCCAAGCAGCTCGTGCGTCACCTTTTTTGGTGAAGAAACCAATCAAGTATAAGCCTAATAGGCCACCGCCTAGGATGCTGGTGAGAATTGTAGCGGTATCTTGTAGGGTCTTTGTTTCAGCATGGGCTAAGTAAATGGCACCGCTGATCATGAATACTGCACTGAGCGAGGCAATCACCCAAGCCGCTTTTAAATAGTGCTTGTCGTCTTGGCCTGGCTTTAAGTGACGGCGATAAATATCCACGACCGATACCGTAGAAATCGCATTAATCGAACTATCAAGGGATGACATGGCCGCCGCTAATGCAGAGGCAATCACGATTCCCGCCACACCTGCCGGTAAATGATTACTAATAAAGTAAGGCAAAATTTGTTCAGGAGCGCGCTCACCGTTGAGCATTTCACTGGCGGCAACCGCAGGGAATTCTTGGAAGAAGACAAACAAAGCCGTACCTAAGAACATATAAAATGCCCAAATAGGCAAAGAACTGCACACCGCCACAAACATGGCTTTACGTGCCTCGTGGGTGGATTTAGCGGCACAGTAACGCTGTACGGTATTTTGGTTTGATGAATACTCTGTGAGCCATGCGATCAAACCAATGAATAACATCATGGTGATGGTTTTTTCATCAAAGCGAATCTCCCATCCAACCGCTTGCAGGTTGCCATTTTCAAGCACGCTGAAACTCAGCTTGTCGAACTGATTTGCCACTTCAAAAATTTGCCCTAAGCCACCAGGCAAGGCATCAATGATCACCCATAAACACAGCAGGCCACCCACTAATAAGACGATGGTTTGTAAAACGTCTGTCCAGATAACCGCATCAATACCGCCCACAATGGTGTAAACCGCCACAATGATACCGCCGATTAAAATACAGCTGGTGGCACTTAACCCGGTTAATTCTTGAATCACCAATGACAGTAAAAACAAAATCATGCTTACGCGCACGATTTGCGCAATGATGAAAGCAATGGCGCCATACACGCGAACACTGGGACCAAAGCGGTCTTCAAGGTATTCATAGGCTGAGGTGACCTTGCCGCGGCGAAAGAAGGGGAGAAACAAATACGCAGCAATCAGAATGCCTAAAGGCAACATTAAGTTGGGTACAAAGCGTAACCAACTGGTTTTAAACGCATCCCCAGGGTAGGCCAAAAACGTGATGGAACTGATGGATGTGCCCACCAATGACAGACCGATCACCCAGCCACCAAAGCTTCTTCCGCCTACAAAGTATTCTTCTGTGTTGGTGTTTTTACGAGAGAAGTAAAAGCCAATGCCAGTAATGATCAGCAAATAGCCCACAAGGGCCAAAATATCTAAGGGTTGTAATGACACGGGGGGACCTTTTATTTGGGTTCTTTTGGTTATTTTTAGTGACTACATTGAGCGGCGCACATGTTAGCAAATTTGCCCGGTTAAGAATATTTCTAAAAGACATTTGATAATAGTATTGCAAATGATATGTATTATCATTTAGTATTCTTGGCCTTGGATTGTTATGTATAAGGTCAGCAGTATGAAATTGAATAAATTGCTTTTAACCAGTGCCGTTGCGCTGGGTGGGTTGCTTATGGCGCAAGCTAGCATGGCTGAAGCACAAAGCGCCACTGAAAAGAGCGAATCGGGGACTCAGGATCTAGAAAAGGTCGTGATTCAAGGTCAGCAGGATACGGGTTTTGTTGTCACGCAAATGAAAACGGCCACTAAGCTAGACCTTTCGTTGCGTCAAACGCCGCAGTCAGTGTCGGCCATTAGTAGT
>JBNMQC010000086.1:0-9967 GCA_051277445.1 Bermanella sp.
TCTATTAACCATAAATCCTTCTCCCAACGCTGATACAAACTGGGTTTGACCGGTTCAAGAGTGATGACACCAGTATAGTGAATTCGATCAGATTCGAGCAGAAGAATATCTTCCCAAAAGTCTTCAACTTGGTGCTCCTTCCACGCATAACCGCGTTGATAATCGGGAATACGCAGTAAACGCCGCTCGAAAATATCACTTAGGCTATTCAGTTTCATACTCAAACTTCCATTTAGGATGCATAACGCCTGCCAGCAGGGGTGCGCGTAGCGCATCCATTCTGGCTGGCTTTGTTATGAGTTATTCTTCATTAACTCTTTGAATTTTATTAATGCTTGTTTAAATTCATCCAATTTAAAACTGGCAAGAGGACTATTATCTTGTGGATACCACTCTACTGTGGAGCCAACTTGTAACTCCGTAGAAAGACTTTGACCAGCCCTCACCCACTCAACAACTCCATTCTGGACGAATTGCTCTACAACTATAACGTTACAAGCAAAATCCATATCGTCACTACAAACTAATACAGGGACAATCGTTGATGAATTCTCATCCAATTGATTAATTCTTTCCCAAGCCAGTTTGTCCTCGTCCTCATCTAGTAACCATATCTGAGCTAATGCAAGTCCGAGTGTATCTTCTTCTAATTTATCGTCGAACCAGACTTCAATTGGTTTATCATCTAAGCTAATCCAAGAGCAAGATCCAGTAGCATATTTTGCTTTATGCTTTACTGCTTCGATTGAATTCATTTCTCTACTCATAACATTTAAATCGTGCGCATGCTCATTTTGGCATTTACAATCAACCTTCCAAGAACCCTATAAATTCTTGATTAATAAGCACTAAAGCGGATTCTCGTCTTATTTTATCCAATAAAAATGAGCATGCCGCTTTTGTCCGAAATCATGAGGTCTCATGATTTCGGACGCGAATTTAATAAACCATTGAATCTAAAGTATTTTGCGTTTATTGAATAGACAAAAACGAGAACTTTTTTTCGGATTTTTCGTGCCCCACCCTGCTATCTTCTTGCATAATCTCAAATATACTGTTTGTTCACACAGTATATTTACTGCAAGGAAAGATTATGAGCAAAAGTCCTTTTTTAAACAGTAATCAAGGGGTCAGAGTACTTTAATACAATAAGAAAACCATGCAGGCTTTAATTATCCAAAACACGAAAACTCAAATAATTAACGTTATCCGTACAGTGCACTTGCGCCTTTGGCACTGCCACACTTCGACTGCTTGTTCCTAGCGCTCAGTGCGAACGGAGGATGCAAATAAAAAACCGTGCTGGCTTTAATCCGTCACGTTAAGCACCACTTTGCCAATGGAATCTCCTTGGCGTAAACACTCAATGGCGACTTTTGCGTCGTTAAAATCAAACTCGTGCCCCACATGGGGCGGCGTTATCTTGATGGTTTGCATGTCTTGTATCAGCTGCGTTAAATAATCCACCTGCTCCCACAACCAAATTAAATTAAACGCCATGACGGATTTATTATCACTGATCATATCCATCACATCGTATTTAGGGCGCTTGAGGTATTTAAATACAGCCGACACATAGTTAGGGCGATTCTTTCCCGGTGTAAATTCTGCAGCACCAAACACCACTAATCGCCCCATTGGGTTTAATGCATGAAAGCTGGCTTTTTGCACGGCGCCGCCTACTCCATCTAGCACTAAATCAAATGTGTACTGGCTTTGTTGCAATTGCTTTTTAAAGTTAGGCTCTCGAACCATGATAGTTTCAAAACCTAGGCTTTTTAAATAGTCCGCTTTTTTATGGGAGCTCACCGTACCAACCGGTTTTGCACCCAATGATTGAACCAGTTTCATGGCTTGTAAGCCCACACCTCCCGCTGCGCTATGAATAAGCACTGTTTGATTGGGTTTGATGTTGCCTAATTCGGTCAGGGCGTAATACGCCGTTAAGGTTTGTACTAGATATGCGGCACCTTGTTGGTGACTCCAACCCTCAGGTAATGGAGTTAAGTAGTTATCTTGCGTATTAATTACCGTACTGTAACCACCAAAGCGGGTAACCCCCATGACCTTGTCGCCCACTTTGTATTGGGGACTGCGGCTGGCGATCACTTCGCCGCTGTATTCTAAACCTGGGGTAAACGAGCCTTGTGGCGTGGCACTGTATAAACCGGTAATAGCGAATATATCGGCAAAGTTTAAACCGATGCTTTTAACCGCCACCCGTACTTCATTATGGGCTAAGTCATCTAACGGCTGTGTGCACTGGGTAAGACGTGAAATGGCACCTGCTTTTGGGGTATACCAAACCTGTGTGTTCATAAAGGCTCCTTAGTCCTGACATCATGACACACTACCTAGCAAGTCAACATACAGATATAATCTCATGCCTCATTTGTATGTAGGTTTTGTCATGGTTTTGGGCCTATTAAAAGTCTTCACCAGTAATAAGAGTTTTGCGTTGCCAGTTATTGGCAGCCCTTTGTTAAATAAACTTGGGTTACATACCTTTCGAATGCGTTTGGCCAATGGCTTTTTAGCATTACGTCGCGTTCAGGTTGCCGGTTTAATGCGCCCTATTGAATTTCAACAATTCAAACGTGATGGCATTGTGGTGTTGGAGGATTTTTTACCTGAAAGTGAATTTGCTAACTTGGTTAGTGAAGTGAAAAACACCATGGCAACAGTTGATGCTAACAGCCCTATTCAAAACTACGGTGATCAAGGGTTTGGTCAAAAACATTCATTCGACTGGGGTTTTGATCGCTATGATGGCGATACCTTAAACCGCTTTTACGCCATTAAACTTGAACACAAGGCTAGCCATGCATTTATTAATCATAAGCGCCTTAAACGCTTAACGTCTTTATTTGCAGGCACCTATCATGACAACGCTAAGTATCACCTTTATAAGTTGTTTCATGGTAAAGAGGACACCAATGCCGATAGCCAAAAAGCCATTCACCGCGACACTTTTCATAGCGCCATTAAACTTTGGTATTTTTTAGAGGGCGTTAAACCCGAACACGGGCCTTTTCATTACGCCCCAGGCACTCACAGGCTGACAAACCGCCGTTTAAAATGGGAAAAAAAGCGCAGCATTCAGGCCAGTAAAAAAAATAAAGGCGGCGCTTTTCGTATTAGTGATGAAGAGCTGAACGCACTGGGTGATGGCCAGCTCACGTCTTACCCAGTGAAAGCCAATACTCTCGTTATTGCCGACATTAGGGGGTTTCACTGCCGAGGGGCCGCCCTTGAGCATCAATCTCGCCTGAGTATTTATGCCAATATTCGCCCAGCCCCTTTTCTCCCTGCATTTCATGCAGGAAAATTAAGGGCTGGCTTAAACAGAGGCAAACAACTTTTTCAGCACTAGCGTAGCTGTCGCTATGGTTCATTTTCAGGCAGGATACGCTTTTTAGTAAAGTGACACATTATGGCCAAGTATAAGAAACAAGCAGTCTCTGAAAAATCCCAACAAGAAGCCGAAGCCATCACCAAGGGCACTCAAAAACCGGGGCAAACCAAGGAACAAAGCAAGCTCATTGCTCAAGGCGTTGCCAAAGGCATTGAGCTATACAAAAAGCAGCAAAAAGCGAAGTTGCGTGAGAAGAATAAGCAGGCGAAAAAAGACCTCAAAGAAAAAACCAGTGAAACCGAGGCAATAACTGGAGTAAGTACAACAAAGCACTCCAGATTACACTTATTGCCGTGGGGGCTTTTAGTGGCATCTTGGATTAGTTTTGCGGCTTATTATAGTCAGATTCAATAAACCACATTATGTTTTACTATTGTCACAAACCTGTGTAACCATTATATGATCTAGCTAGCAGTCAACTACGTAAATGCCAATGGAATGAGCACATATATGGAATCTAGCATGCTAAATAAAGCCTATTATCACGCGATTGGGGTCATCAGTGCCCTTGCACTGGTGGCACATACCATGATTCTGGGTGTGTTTTTATATGCTGTCATCTTGTTGAAGATGATCTCACCTCAAAAGCTGATCCATCATGTCATTGACCCCTGCATCATTTTTATTGCCAGCATGTGGCTTGAAGGCATTCTATGGTGGATCAACTGGGTGTATCAGCCAAAGTGGCAGGTAAACGGAGCTGACAATCTCAACCCCAACGACTGGTATTTAATTACCGCAAACCATCAAAGCTGGGTGGATATTTTCGTGTTATTTCAGCTCTTCCACAAAAAAGCACCCTTTCTAAAATTTTTCATCAAGAAAGAACTTATTTATGTACCGATTGTAGGCCAAGCTTGGTGGGCGCTGGATTTTCCATTCATGCGTCGATATTCAAAAGCGTTCTTGGCCAAACACCCAGAAAAAGCGGGTGATGATATTAGAGAGACTCAAAAAGCCTGTGAGAAATTCTCCAAAAAGCCATCTAGCGTCATGAACTTTTTAGAAGGCACTCGCTTTACGAAAGAAAAACACTCATCACAGCAGTCACCTTATAAGCATTTACTGAAACCAAAGGCTGGCGGTATCGCGTTTACCATTCAAGCACTGGGCGATAAATTCAATGCCCTTAGCAATGCAACCATTGTATATCCTGGTCACACACCATCTTTCTGGGACATGATGTGTGGACGCATTGACCACATACTGGTAGAAGTGAACTCCATTCCGATTCCTGCTCATTTCAGCAATGGTGATTATCAAAATGACCCTATTTTAAGAAAAGAAGTTCAAGATTGGGTGGGTCAGATTTGGCGCCAAAAGGACATCGACATCGAACGCATGCTACATGACCATGCTCAAACGATAAAAATCCAAGGCCATGACCTGGCTAAAAGCTAACACCTACCCTTGGTTTATTAGTCATTTCTAGCAAATCTGCTCATATATGGCCGCTAATGTGATCACATTAGCGGCCATTTCCTTTTTTTTTCCTTCTTTCATATTTTATATGCCTTATTGGCCAGATTAGGCCAAGGTTTCATTGACAACTGCGCGCACCCGCTTATAATTCAGTCTAGCTTGAAAGTAAGTCTTATATTTATGTACACCACTGCGATGTCCTGTTTTTAGTCTTCGTACCTGTTTTCATAATTCAAAGCAAAAACTTCCAGCAAAACTCGTCTGCTTGCAGACTAAATTACACTGAAAAATCTGGATATTATTATGTCTACTGTTACTGGCACTGTAAAATGGTTCAACGAAGCTAAAGGTTTTGGTTTCATCGAACAAGAAAATGGTCCTGACGTCTTCGCTCACTTCCGTGCGATCACTGGTACTGGCTTCAAAACTTTGACTGAAGGTCAAAAAGTTGAGTTCACTGTAACTCAAGGCCAAAAGGTCCTCAAGCTGAAAACATCGTTCCTCTATAAGGTTCAGTGTTTGCCTCAAGGCAAATAGCTTGAAAAAGAAAAAGGGTAAGCTTTTAATCTTACCCTTTTTTTGTGCCTGATTTTCAAGCACAAAAAACAGGGCCTTAGCCCTGTTTTAAATGAGTAGTAACGTCTATTTAGGAACCGATAAAGGCTTGCGTCGCCTGGTTTGAGACCCCGCTGGTTTCTGTCCTCCAGTAGCCGCTGGTTTACGGTTAGCCCCTCCATTGCTTTTAGGCTTATTAGCACCCGCTTTTGAATCGCCCTTCGCAACATGCTGTTTATTCTTACCCTGAGGTTTATGCCCTCTTTTCGCCTCGCCACTGCGCTGGCCATCTTGGTGCTCCGCTTTAGGCTTTTTAGGTTTCTTCGGCTTTTTGGGGCGTGTATCTAATCGAGACATAGGCAATGTATTAACTGGCTCAAAGCCCACAATGTACTCTCGATCCAGTTCACGACCAATTAAGTTTTCAATGGCACTGAGTTCTTTAAACTCATCGTGACTAACCAAAGATACAGCCTGGCCTGTCGCACCGGCACGACCCGTACGCCCAATACGATGCACATAATCTTCTGCCACATTTGGTAAATCGAAGTTCACTACTTGTGGCAGCTGGTCAATATCAATACCGCGAGCAGCAATGTCGGTGGCTACCAGGACCCTGATTTCGCCTGACTTAAAGGTCTCAAGCGCTCGAGTACGGGCCCCTTGGCTTTTATTACCATGAATGGCCGCAGCACTGATATCTTCAGACTCCAAAAACTTAGTGAGCTTATTTGCACCATGCTTAGTACGAGAGAACACCAGTACTTGCTCCCACTTATTGGTTTTAATCAAATAAGACAGTAATTCCGCTTTGGCTTTTTTGTCACTTGGGTATATCCACTGCTTGACCGTTTTAGCCGTGCTGTTGGCTGGACTCACTGAGATTTCAACGGGATCATTCACCATGGATTTAGCCAGATCTTTAATTTGATCGGAGAACGTCGCGGAGAATAATAGGTTTTGTCTGTTCTTAGGTAAGAGTGACAAAATCTTTTTCAAATCATGAATGAAACCCATATCCAGCATGCGGTCTGCTTCATCCAACACCAAAACTTCCAGCTGAGTAAACTTCAATGCATTTTGATTATACAAGTCCAACAAGCGACCAGGCGTTGCAACCAGTACATCCACACCACCACGCAAGCGCATCATTTGAGGATTGATTTTTACACCACCGTAAACCATGGTGCTCTTTAAAGGCAGGTATTGCGAATAGGTAGCCACATTATCGGCCACTTGCTGGGCCAGCTCACGAGTTGGCGTTAAGACCAACGCCCGAATATGGTTACTCTTTGCTTTTGGACCATCTAACAGGCGTTGAAGAATGGGCAAGGTGAAGCCTGCCGTTTTACCCGTACCAGTTTGGGCGGCTGCCATGACATCTTTGCCACCTAGAACGGCTGGAATCGCTTGGCTTTGAATTGGGCTGGCTTCGGTGTAACCTTTTTCTTGAAGGGCTCGTAGAATGTTCGGTGATAAACCCAGGGCTTCAAAGCTCATAAAATCTCTCTTGGTCGGCTAAAAATCAGCCAGAATTTGCGGCCGTGAAGCTTATAGGATTCACCCTATAGATTCTAGCTTTTTTGGCCTATTCATCTCATGACAAGTGCTTTAACAGCACATTCTCTAATTCCGCGATATCAAACGGCTTGCTCAAGTAATCGTCCATGCCTGAAGCGATGCATTTCTCTTTATCCCCCCTCATGGCATTAGCCGTTAGCGCAACTATCGGCACTTGCGTATGACAACCACCAGCCCCGCCTGAACGAATAATTTTGGTTGCCTCGTAACCGTCCAACTCAGGCATTTGACAGTCCATTAAGATCAGTTGAAAAGGCTCTGCGGTTGACTCTTTGAGCATCTCTATTGCTTCACGACCATTCTCAGCAATATCTGGCTTTAAGAACAATTGCGATAACTGCTCTTTGGCGACCTCTTGATTGATAAAGTTATCTTCGACCAAGAGTATTTTGGTCTTTTTAAATACGGGCGCTGCAGCGGTTATTTCCATTTCGCCGCTGGGCACGGCATTCTCAGACCCAAAACATTGCAACTCATAAGGTGAGTCTGAGGTTTGATCCGTTGGGCTTTGGAACAAGATTGCAGCCTCAAAACAACTTCCTTTACCCAGCTCACTGGTAATAGTTAAATCCCCTCCCATCAGCTGACACAAATTTTTAACGATAGCTAAACCCAAGCCTGTACCGCCAAACTGCCTTGTGGTCGATGCATCTGCCTGAGTGAAAGCGTCACACAAACTGGTCAATTTTTCCGCTGCAATGCCTACACCGGTATCAATGACCCTCAATAAGCATATTTTTTGAGTGCCCTTATCTTCAATCGAAACCTCTAATGTAACCGTGCCTTTATGTGTGAATTTTATGGCATTACCAATCAAGTTGGTCAGAATCTGGCGAACTCGATTTGGGTCTCCAGTGACAATTGAGTCCTTAACACCCTCGAACTGGCCTTTAAAGATGAGACCTTTCTCACTCACCATTGGTAGCATGGACGAACTCACATCGGTCAAAAATGCAAATAAATCAAAGTCGATTGATTCAAGTTCTAACTTTCCAGCATCTACTTTGGAGAAATCTAAAATATCATTAATCAATAACAACAAAGATTGAGCACTTCGCTGAGCAAGCTCAAGCTGATAGCGCTGCTTATCCGTTAATGATGTATTAAGTACAGAATTCAGCATGCCAAATACACCATTCATTGGTGTGCGTATTTCATGACTCATATTGGCCAAAAATTCACTTTTTGACTTAACGGCGGCCTCAGCTTGGATATTCGCTTTTTCTAATGCAATTCTATTTTTAATGCGTTCATCGATATCTTGAAATGATCCAAACAAACGAACGCATTCACCATCCACCATCTCAGACTGGCCCATTGCATTAACCCAAATTTGGTTGCCCTTGGCCGTCACCAGTTGTATGTCCAAATCCCATGACTGACCACTCATAACCGCACGCTCCACGGCATCACTAACACGATCTCGGCTTTGGCCTTCTTTATAAAAATGAATGGCTTGGTCTAACTTAGGAACAAAGCTCTCGCTCACCTCGTGTATCTCTTTTGTCATTTGCGACCAGTACAGCTCGCCAGTTTTTATGTTTAATTCCCACGTTCCAATACGCGCTTGCTTACTCATGACGTTTAATAATTGAGTCTGCATTTCCAGTTCGCACTGGACCATATCTCGACCAAGCTCATTTCCTACCCATTGAGAAAACAATCGAATAAGCTCGTATTCATGCTCTTGAAAAACCGATTGATGAACATCTGGGCTGGAAAAGTTCAACGTGCCATAACGTTGATTATTGACGAAAATAGGAATGCCAATATAGCTTTCTAAACCAAAGTTTTGGTAGCAAGGATGCGTGTTAATGTAACTTTCACCGGCGTGGTGAAATGCAGTTGGGCCATTGGCTTTTAAAGTATGAGCACAGTACGTCATACCAAGATCAAAGGTATCACCGGGTTTTACGGCATCGTCAGGGACAATCGCATATTTCACTTCGTAATGATCATCAACAATATGACTAACTAAGGCGATGGGCAGATCAAATACCTCAATACCTAAGTTGAGGATTTTCAGGATTTTATCATCCAGCGGCAAACTCATGTCCGCTGTTATCATATGAAGTTTACGTAGCGTGGTGATGGCTTTGTTATCTTGAGTTTGGTCCTCATAAAAGACATAAAAACCAATAACATCTTGATTAGCGCCATCAAAACAAGGCACATACGTCGCTTTTACGAATGAATCAAAAGAGGCACCTGAGAGTCGCATATGCCCAGAGAACGTTACCACCTCGCCAGATAGCGCTTTTTGCCAATATGGCGTTAACTGTTCTACAGTTTGCGCACTCAACAAATCAAAAGCCGGATGATCTAAGACGGCCTGCTTTGTCGTACTATGCCAAGAGCAATATTGTGAGCTAACCTGCCGACAGACCATATTAGGGTCAAAATAGGCCCACTTCAGATCCATAGCACTGGCAACTTGTATTAATAATGACTCACTTAAAGGCACTCTGGCTCACTTTTCACTATCTCTAAACATCTAATGAGTATAGAAGCCTATCAGTCTTGTGGTTTGTATATTTAGGCATAAAAGTAGTATCAAACTTAAGACAAACGGACCAAGTAACTGAAAGTCGGACTATTGTTCGTTATAATCGGCCCAAATGAGTATATGAGTAGCTCCTGTGACCCAATTCCGTCCCTGCATTGACTTACATGATGGCCAGGTTAAACAGATTGTCGGCGGCAGTCTGAATGACCAAGGCGCCACCACCAACTTCGTTAGCCAATACGACAGCGCTTACTACGCCAACCTTTATCGCGAACACGACTTAGTTGGCGGTCATGTTATTGCCTTAGGGCCCAATAACGAACAAGCCGTACTGGCAGCACTCAAGTGCTGGCCCAATGGACTTCAGTTTGGTGGCGGTGTAAACCGAGAAAATGCAGCTCACTACTTAGATGCAGGGGCAAGCCATGTCATCGTGACATCCGCCCTGTTCGAAAACGACGAGTTTAGCTTTGAGCGCCTTGAAGCCA
>JBNMQC010000087.1:0-9892 GCA_051277445.1 Bermanella sp.
AATTATCGATTTAACATTGGCTGTATCAATGAGCGAGTATCACTGCCTGATTTTCTTAGTCTTGTATGCAATATGTAATTGTGGGTCTAAAAGTCTTCCCTACAATATCCCATCCATGGAGAGGCTATAGAACTACTAAAAATTCACCAACCACAACCAACTTCTCGCCACCGCTCTCAATCTCAATCGGCGAATACCCATCAGCATTGGTCTCAGGCTTAAGCACAATGCGCTGATTCACCAACACACCATCCTCTTCTATTTTTTCGCTGTGATAGGTTTTAACTGTGTAGGTGCCACCATGATCTGGGTCTTCAATATCACGGTGTTGCACTAATACAATTTTGCCATTACGGCTACCACCGGGTTTTGCTTTAAATAAGCAAAGTGAGCCATCGGGTATGATTTTATTCATGGATTCACCCACCACATAACAGGCGAATAGATCTTTTGATGGTTGCTGCCCTTCTGGCAGGGCGATCCATTCAATATCCTCAATACTTTGCTGTTCGCTAAAGCCGCCAGCCGCCACTTTAATGTCGTATAACGGAATAGCATTCACAAAAGGTTTAACTTGCTCTATTGGCATTATCTCTGGCGTTACTGCTATTTGTGATTTCGCTTCTTCAATAACAGAAATATGCTGTGAGAGGTATTGGCGTAAATCAGGATCACAGACGTAAAGGTAGGTACCACGAATACCGCGTAACAATATAGTTTTATAGATATTGATTATGTAGCTTTTTAATTCTTCAGGATCTTTTATGGACTGCTTACCGTTTTTATCGAAGTAGTTTTCTTCGATTATCACTATTTCTTTTTTGATTGGGTCGAACGATATTTCAGGGCCCAGTATGATGCCTGTGTAGTTCAGGTCATAGCCTTGAGTGGTATGAATGCAGCCCACTTCGCCTTCTGCACCTTTTTTATTTATCCAGTCTGATGCTGTTGAGTTCCACTGTAGGCTAACTTCGCCAATGTTTATGTCATAAACGGTTTTGTCGTTTTTAGACGCCCATGGCCAAGCGTAACCTGCCACTAATCTCGATAAGCCGTATTGCCTTTCACACTGTTTTATAGATGTGATCATGTCAGGTAATGATTCGTATTGTTTTAGCTCGTAGTTTTTGTGGTTAAAAACCGTTCCTGCCTTTAAATTTACATTAAGTAGGTTGTTTACAAACTCTGAATATTGATTACCACCACGGGAGCGAAACTGTGATTTAAGTTCAGTTATTTTGGTTTGTGGGCTGTGTTTAAGCTTATAGAAGTCTTCATGCTTTGCATCCGATGGTTTGATGGACTGCATTTCATCATAAAATAATACTTGTTTGCTTGACTGCATCAGCACCCAGTCTAATTCGCTGCAAGTATGTTTATCTAAACCGAGTGATTCGCAGGTTTTATCAAAACCACCGAAGTAGGCGCCTAGATTTACCCGTCGTCTCAGACGATGGGATTCATCTACCACAATTAAATCTAGCTTCTCTCTTACTGCTTCAGATGGCGACATGACCATTTTGGGGTTTAACCCACGAATATTACGAAACGCCTTTTTTAAGGTACCACGAAACGATGACATGGGAATGACCAAGGCAATTTTGGGATTTGGATATTGCTGCTTAAACTGGTCAACCAGTGTCTTTAAAATTGAGGTGCTCGATTCTTCTGTATCATCTTTATAGATAGGCTCATCGGATAGCAGTAGTTTAAACAGATAAATGGCAAGGATAGTTTTACCTGTACCTGCGCCCCCTTCTGCAATCACGGTATTGTGCTCTGTATCGACTAAGCACCTTAAAATATTGATAACACCTTGTTCTTGCTCTAACGATAAAGATTTATAAGGCGAATACTTGAATATATCGGAATTATTTAATGAAGGCAGTGAGTGCTTAGCGATACCTTTAGAGCGCAGCTCGTCCCACACACTTTCAAAGATGTTTTTATAGACTTCGTTTTTTTGATAATAGTTATGGTTAGCAATACCAAGATTGCTGTTAAGTAAATCAAACTGCCCATCGGCAGCAAGGTAACGAATTAGATTTGATTCGATATCCAACGCCGCTGACTTATTAAACTTATCACTGCTAATAAGCTGTAATGTGTTTAATTCAGCTTTTACGTCGCTATTAAGGTGTTGATTCATTCGAGAGGCGACATTGGTACTTTCACCAACGTAGGCTTGCTGTTTCTTATTTTTACCTCCGCTTAACAAGTAAACAACTGGCCATAGATTTCTAGCGTAGTGATTGTCTTGAAGGTCGCTAATCCCCTTCTCACAGAAACTATATTTCTCTATTTTGAAATCGGGCTGGCTCACTATTCAGCGCCCTTATCATCTTGTTGCTCATTTCCCTTATATTCCGTGTACTTTTTCGAACTGCCCTTCACTAAATCCGCCGGATACTTTACCGCGTTTTTTACCATTTTTTGCTCAACCGCTTGTAGCAAGTTTACGTCTAACTTAGTGGCGAGGCGCAGCAAATACACTTGTATGTCGGCCATTTCATCAACAACGGCTTGGTATTGCTCTGGGGTTAAGTTTTTAGATTGCTCTTCGGTTAGCCATTGGAAGCATTCCACTAATTCAGAGGCTTCAACACTTAAGGCCATGGATAGGTTTTTGGGGGAGTGGAATTGGTCCCAATCGCGCTCGTCGGCAAAGGCTTGCAGGGGGGCTTTTAGTTGCTCGAACGTGTCCATGTTGACTCCTTATGACTAAGGAATTCAGCGTATATAACGCTTTTGGTTATTCCTTAACCGCTTTTTATTCTTTTTGGTACATAAGTATTAGTCTAGTTATACCTTTTTAGTGATTTTTGGGCAATGTGATTTTTTTACTATTTGGTCAGTTTCTGAATATTTATTCACTTTTTTATAAAAGCGCGCGACTGAATCAGCCAATCTTGCAGTATTTGGATAAAGGCAATAGGTGGTGTGGTGGTTATTCGCCCAGGTTAGGTCTGTTCAGTCAAAACTTGGGCGATTTAGAATAGATCAACGGTATCGGTGGCGCTGCGGCCTTGATCGTTGTCTTTATGGGAAATGGCTTTGATGGATTCCATTTTGCTGAGTATGCCTTCTAGCTCGGCTTGCACGCCCTTGAGTGTGTCTTCGGCTTTGTGCATTTTTTCGCTGCCGGTTTCCACCATGTTGGTGAAGTAGGTTTCTTGTTCGTCGGTGAGGGCTAGGCGGTGGTAGCTGCTGGAGATGTCAGTGATCATGTCACCCATGATTTGGTTGATGGCTAGGTTATGGGTGGTGAGATTTTGGTTAATGGTGTTGATGGCTTTGCCGAGATCGGCGGTGGCCTCTACAATGGTGGCTTTGACTTCTAGCTCGTCGATTTTTGATTCGATGCCCTCTACCAAGGCGGCTAAAAAGTCGCGGGCTTGGCCTGCAGCGTGTTCGTCGTCTGGGAAATTTTTAATTAAAAACGCCACGTTGCGCCCATTTATTAATATGCGTTTGCCAAATTCGTGTATGCGCCCGTGGTCTTTTAATAGCTCGTAAATGCTGGTTTCAATGGGGCTGATGTCGCCCATGTTTTTGTCAAAGTAATGCACGCCTTTAAAACTAATTTTAATGGTGGAGACCAGTTCAAAAAATGCCATGGCTTCATAAAATAAGCTGGCGATGTGTTCTGGGGTTTGGCAATGGTTGAGGGATTTAAAAAAGTTCATCACGTAGCTGTACTGTGAGGCTTGGGCCATGGCGATGTTGGCCATTTTGCGGGTCTCGTCCCCTTCTTGTTTAAGGTGGATTTGTTTTTTTACATAGTCGATGACGCGCGATATTTTTGATTTAAGCTCGGCCATTTCAAACGGTTTGGCGATGAAGTCGTCGGCGCCGCTTTCAAAGGTGCGCAGGCGGCTATTGACGGTGTCGTCACCGGATATAACAAATAGCGCAAAGCTGCGCTCATCTTTGTATTCGCTTAGGGTTTCGCAAACTTCAAAGCCGCTCATGTCGGGCAGGTTTAAATCGACGATCACCAATACTGGGTCGCAGTGCTCGGTAAATTGAGCCAAGCCATCTTTGCCGGTGTGCGCGAGTACGCAGTCAAAGTCCGGCGCTAAAACCTCTTTGATGAGCTGGCAGTAATCTGGGTCGTCGTCGATGACGAGCAGTTGGTTATATACGCTCATTGTGTTCACCTTTTTGGGGCGGGTGAGTGTGTTCGTTTTTTGCTGTCGCTTGTATTGTCACGTTTCGTATACCTTGTGTTAGGGCTGTATTTTTGCTTCTAACATCTGGCTAATGGCCATTAGACTGTATGGCTTGGCCATCACTTGAGAAAATACTTCATATTGGGGTAAGTCTAGCTCACCGGTGACGAGTATTTTTTCAATGTCGTCATCTAACAAATTGGCCACTAAGTTGCCTGTGGTGTTGGTCAGACGGTAGTCAATAAAGATGATGTCGGGCTTGTTTTGCGCGCATTGCTCAATGGCCGCTTCGCTTTCGGTAAACGTGGTGACGTGTATTTGGGCACTGCTTAAAAAATCTTTAAATACGTCGCACAGTTCGGCTTCGTCATCGAGGTAGTATACGGTCAGCGCCATTTATGCCTCCTGGTACGGGGTAAAGTGCAACACAAAGGAGGTGTTAGCGTGGGCCATGTCGTACTGTATGCTGGCGTTGTGGTCTTTGAGCATGTCGGCCACGATGGATAATCCCAGCCCAGTGCCCTCGCCTACTTTTTTGGTGGTATAAAACGGCGAAAATATATTCTCCACCACGTCAGCGGCAATGCCGTGCCCAGAGTCGGTGATGCGCACTTGTATGAGCCCAGGTGTGTCGGTGAGCTCTATGTTGATCCAGCGTACGGGTAAATCTTGAATGGCGTCGGCGGCATTGTTTATGAGGTTTAAAAAGACCTGCTCCATTTCAATGTCGTTACCCAAGATGGCAAGGTTTGAGTCACTTTTAAACGTCAGTTGCACCATGGCACGTTTAAGCCTGGGCTGAGAGAGCATGATGGCCTCTTTGATCACCTGGCTTAATACAACGGGGCCTTGTTTGCGCTCCCCTTCTTCCCGTGAAAAGCGTTTTAAATTATTCACGATATGTGAGATGCGCTTACAGGATTTTAAAATCACATCTAGTTTTTCATGGGCATCCACCAGCTCTGCTCGGCTGCGCAATAATTCGCTATAGCCCGAAATAATGCCCAGTGGGTTATTAATTTCATGGGCCATGCTGGCGGCCAATTCCCCAAGGGAGGCCAGCTTGGCGGTTTGTATGCTTTTTTGTTTTTCTAAGTTGAATTTTTTCTCAGCGGTTTTGCGGGCGCTGATGTCTTGAATGGTACCAGAGATGGTTTTGATTTCGCCGTCCACATAATTGGCATTGCCCGTGGTATAGACCCAAAACTGATTGCCCTTTGGGGTTTTGGCTTTTAATTCTAGGCTGTAAGGTTCGCCTTTTGTCATGCAGCGTGTCACGGCTTTATCAATTATTTGCGTGTGCTCTTCGACAAATAAGCTAATGCCCTCGGCAAGCATTGGGTGGTAGCCATCGCGTTTTTCTACCTCAAGAATGCGAAAGGTTTCGTCTGTCCAGGTGAGTAACCCACTATTAACGTCGAGCTCCCAGCCACCAATTTTTGCACTGCTGCTGGTTTCATTGAGAATTTTAAGGGTTTTGGCCAGTTTGATTTCATGTTTTATTTGATCCGATATATCTTGGCGAATGGCCATGAAGCCTTGGATTTCCCCCTCATAATTGAGCACCGGGGCAACGGTGGTTTTCACGTAATACAGTTCACCGTTTTTATTGCGGTTTGTGATGTCACCTGCCCATATTTTTTTTTGGCTGATGGTTTGCCACATTTCACCAAAGAAGCCTTCAGGGTGAATGCCTGAGTTGATTAAACGGTGGGTTTGCCCGATGAGTTCTTCACTGGTGTAACCGCTGATGTCACAGAAGTTTTGATTCACCCGTGTAATAACCCCTTTGGCGTCAGTCTCGGCCAAAATGAAGGTTTTGTTTAAGGCTGCCTCAATTTGTTGAATTTTACGGGCTTGGTTGGATTGCTCGGTGACGTCGCGGGCGGATGCAATTATGTGTCCTGTCTCTGGGTCTAGGCTGGTACTCCAGGACAGTGTGATAAATTTACCACTGAAGGTGTTATAACGATTTTCAAAACGGGTAGAGCTTTCGCCCTGTTTAATCAGGCTGAACTCTTGCATCGTTCTATCTAAATCTTCTGGAGGCACCAGATTTTTAAAGGGTTTATTAATCAAGGCAGACCTTGGGTAACCCAACACCTTACTAAAAGCGTCGTTCACCTCTAAAAATACACCGTCTAGACTCACAATGCATAACAGGTCTGTAGACTGCTCAAAGAAGCGTTTATAGCTGCTGTAAGGCATGGCATCCCGCAATTTTCATGTCGTTATATTGAGTGTAGATCATATCCTTTGCATTTGAGGTCGCTCGGTGGCTTGTGGATAGACGGTATTTGGTCGGATGCGGTTGGCTGCTATTGATTCACCCACAGGTGCAGGTTCGTTCTGGTTTGATTTGAATCCCCCAGTTAGAAGTAAGCTAAATTCTGGGCACAAAAAAACCCGCACATGGCGGGTTTTTTATTGTTGTTTACTTGGGCTAGAGCTTAGCGTACAACGGATACGTCTTCAGCTTGTAAGCCTTTTTGACCGTCTACCACACTAAACTTGACCGCTTGGCCTTCGCTTAGTGAACGGTGGCCGCTGCCACGGATGCTGCGAAAATGAACGAAGACATCGTCACCGTTGTCACGGGTAACAAAGCCGAAGCCTTTTTTAACGTTGAACCACTTAACTTGACCGCGCTCACGACCATCATCCACGTCTGACTCAACGAGAGTGCCAGTGCCGCGACGCTTGAATTGGGCTTGATTGAATGAACTTGCTGCAATGAATAACACAACGAATGCTACGAATGCGGCGGCTAGGTATGCCAGAACTGCACCGTCTTGTTGTAAAAAGAGTGAAACCCCGCCTTGATCGGCCATTGGTTGGGTGAATGTGAAGATAGCGCTTCCGCCAGCCACAGAGAACAGTGCTGCCATTAATGCTGGTGTTGGTAGTGCCAGCAGCACACAGACTAATACTTTCTTAAATAGTGAATTTTGCATCTTTAACCTTCTTTCTTACGTAATTTGTCAGTTGTTACACTTGCTTGGTGTACAATTCAGGCAAGCCTGTGTATCTAATATGAATTAGCGTTAAAAATCAACACGATAGAAATTATGACTCAATCCGACCAAGACCACATTGAAGACCTACAAATCCGCATTGCTTTCTTAGAGCAAAGTGTAGATGAGATGAATGAAATCGTGACCAGCCAGCAGTCGCAAATCAATATGCTTGAGCGTGCCGTAAAACACTTGAGCAGTCGCCTAGATCAAGCGGGTTCTAGCAATATTCGCAGCTCTGAAGACGAGACACCACCACCTCATTACTGAGCACGCACCGCCAGTCACGGCCCTAGCGCCCAGCTTTAGTAGTAAGCGCATAATCTAAAAAGCCAGCATTCGCTGGCTTTTTGGTTTCTTCTATTTAAATCCCAACGCTTTTAGGTGTTGGCGTCTAGCAAGGCTTGCTCAATCCAAGCGAAGGCACTGGGCTCGTCGTGGAAGATTTTCATCTGCTTTATATCTATCCCCTTGGTGGTTTGCTTGGCAGCAAACTCATGCAATGGATTACACGCAACAAAGCCAATAAAGTCACAACCGTGATTCGCTGACCAGTTAAACTGCGACCAAATGCGCTTTTGCACATCAGGGCCGCCGGTTTCATAGTCGTGGTAGATATTTAATATACCCCAGACTTTGCCTTTTAACGTTGCTGCCATTTGAGCGAACTTGGCTTCGTAATCGGTCACCCCTTCAAGATTAAACGCACCTTTTGGGCGACAAATGAAGAGGTTACCTTGTAGTTCGACGTCATTTAGACCGTGTTGCATGCGGTGCACATTCCTACTGCGCGCTAACTCTGGGTTAGCGCAGGTTGTTAATTACGTCTGTTACGCAGACTTAATCGGGCCAAAAGCAATAATAGCAAAGTCAGTATGACCGGAATAATGGCGATATTCAGTATTTTTAACCAGCTGCCTAGGCTTTCGATGTCCTTGTCTAGCTCGTGGCGCACATCACGCAGAGCTTTACGAATGCGCAGCTTTTCTTGCTGGAAACCATTAAGCGTGGCTTCTTGCTCAGGGCTTAGCGTTAACGTATCTTTTTCGCGCTGGGTTTCTAGCTCGGCCATGCGCTGCTCGGTTTCTTCTAGCTGGCGCTGAAGCGCTTGTTCATTTTCATAGAACTTGCTTTGCGCTTGTTGCTCTAGATCTTGTACCACTTCAAATGGACGCGCAAAACGACCACGGCTACGAATGGTAATTAAATCATTGCTGCCAAGGTATTGCTCGACCATGTTTTGCGCCAGTGCACCGTTATCGGCCCAAGGCTGCATGATGCGTTGACCAAAGAAGTTTTGCACCTGCACCCATAAACGGTCAGAGAGCACATCGGAGTCCGCCACGACCATGACATTAATATTGTCATTATTAGCAATGTGATCTTGTGGTTCATCCAGCGGCATAGGGGCTTGTTCAAAATAACTAGTGGCCTTGCCGCTTAAACGGGCGGCTAATACATAGCTTTCACCGGTGGCGGCAAAGTCTTGCATTAATTGTCTTGGGTCATTTGCTAGGTTATAGCGATTCACATCAATCGGCTGAGCCACGGTGCTGGACCAAACCAAGGCATCAAACGTGGTAGTGGCTTCTTTGCTGGGTAGAACATAGCCGGCACTGGCAAAGTTAATGGTTTCTAATTCGCCGGTGGCCACTTCATTTGGGTTTAAGCCATCAATTTGCACACCCAACAAACCTAGATGACGCACTGGCGGCATGCCTTGACCGGTTGAAATGGTTAAACCATATTGCGCATCGATGATCACTTGGCTGTCATCAAAATCTACGCCCCATTGGTTAAGCAAGGGTTGCAATGGATTAATGGCCAGTTCTTCTTGACCCATGGCCCCTTGTGCTTTGGTTTCGGCTTTTGGATCAACAAATGCGATGAGCTTGCCGCCTCGCATGACAAACTGGTCGATGGCATACAGGCTGGCGTCATCTAGGTTTGACGGCTGAACAACCACTAATAGTTCGATGTCTTGATCCACGGTTTCAATTTCATCTTCGACCCAACGTACATCGTATAATTGGTCTAGCTGTTCAAATACGGCCCATGGTGGTGTGGTGCCACCGCGCTGCATGTCAAAGCCACCGCGCATGTCGAGGCTCGTCATCAAACCCACCACCGGAATACGGGTTTGGCTTAAGCGATAGATTAACTCGCTGATTTCATACTCTAAGAAAGGCTCTTTGTCCGGTTGGAAAAAACCAATCACCGAGCTGTCACCTTTTGCATTACTGGCATGTAAACCAAAGTAGATGTCATCACCGGTGGCGATGGGCACCGCCTGCAGACCGGCTTCGGCCGCTTGGTCTTCGGCTTCAGAGAACGGCTCTGGGTCTACCACGTGTAAGCTTAGCTTGCCGTCAGACAGCAATACATATTCTTGTAGTAGCTCTTCAACCCGTTTGGCGTAGCTGCGCAATGCGGTTAAGTCTTTACTGGCTTTGTCAGAGAAATACAGGTTTAAGGTCACTTCTTGCTCTAAGTTACCCATGATGTTTTTACTGCCTTGGGACAGGCTGTAAATATTTTGTTCGGTTAAATCTAAGCGTGCGCCTTTGAATACAAATTGACTGATCAGCAAGACCAGCACAAAACACGCAGAGGCCAATACAAACTTTAATACGGACGGTTTCATATTATTCTCCTTGTGTTATTTGGCTTTGTTGCGTTGCAGCATCACTTGCGTGAAATACAACC
>JBNMQC010000088.1:0-9876 GCA_051277445.1 Bermanella sp.
GCGCGAAGCCTTACTTATTCTTGAAAGCCGCCATTTGATTGATATCTTGCCTCGTCGCGGTGCCATGGTGGCCGAGATGAATCGAGCCAATGTCCGCGCCCTTTATGAAACCTACATTATTCTATTAATCGCGCTTGCCTCCAAAGTGGCTAATACGTGGAAGCCAGGCCAATTAGACCCGTTGATTGAACAGCTACAAAAGATGCGCGCCATTGCCAATAGCACAGACCCTGAAGCGCCAGAGCGCGTGGTGAAGGCAGGCTTTGATTTAATGCGCATGGCTTACCCTCTGGCTGAAAACCCATATCTAGAGGGTATCTTAGAAGATTTACAACCTGCTATTCATCGTGCTTACCATATGGCTTTAACCGTTGATAATAATGCGTTAAGTTACAGCATGACCTTCTTTGCACAATTGCTTGAAGGCGTGGTGAAACGTGATGTGCCGAAAGTTGAAAAAGCACTGAAAGATTACGGCGATCATTTGCTAAGCATCATGATGGATGCCCTAGAGCACTAATAATAAAAAGGGGCGCGTGTGCGACTTAAGTCCATTAAGCTTGCTGGGTTCAAATCCTTTGTTGACCCAACCAAGATACCATTTCCAACTAATCTGACCTGTATCGTCGGCCCGAACGGCTGTGGCAAATCCAATACCATAGATGCCGTACGCTGGGTGATGGGCGAAAGCAGTGCGAAGAATCTGCGTGGCGATGCCATGACAGACGTTATCTTTAATGGCTCTACCGGCCGTAAACCTGTAGGCCAAGCCAGTATTGAGCTGGTGTTTGATAACAGCGAAGGTAAACTGCAGGGTGAATACGCCCAATACAGCGAGATCTCCCTAAAGCGTAAAGTAACCCGAGACGGCCAGTCTATTTATTATCTTAACGGTACTAAGTGTCGTCGCCGCGATGTGACGGACCTTTTCCTCGGTACCGGCCTTGGCCCACGTAGTTACGCGATTATTGAACAGGGCATGATCTCCAAGCTGATCGAGTCTAAGCCCGAAGAATTACGTGTTTACATTGAAGAGGCGGCGGGTATTTCAAAATACAAAGAGCGTCGTCGCGAAACCGAAAATCGTATTCGTCGCACCACAGAAAACTTAGAACGCTTAAGCGATATACGCGATGAATTAGAGCGCCAAATTGGCCGTTTACAACGCCAAGCCGAAGCCGCTGAAAAATACAAAAATTACAAAGAAGATGAGCGTCAAACCCGTGCCCAGTTATTTGCCATGCGCTGGCGCAACATGGATGCCGAGTTGGTTCAAATCAACCAAGTGATTGCTGAGCAAGAGCTAGCATTAGAACAAGTACTGACAGTACAGGTGCAGGACGAAAGTCAGGTTGAAGAAAAGCGCATCTTGCTGGTGGATCTCACAGACGATTTCGAAAAAATCCAAGCACAGTTTTATGAGCTGGGTGGTAACCTGGGTCGCCTTGAACAAAGTATTCAATTTCAAAGCCAGCGTTCGTTGCAGTTAAACAGTGACCTGCAAGAAATATCGGAATCCAAAACCACGGTTGCCCAGCAAGAGGAAGAAGATGCATTAGCATTAGAAGCGCTCGATGAACAATTGATGGAGCTTGAGCCTAAAAATGAATTAATGCTGGCGCAAGAAGAATCCAGTCAAGAAGCCTTGATGCAAGCTGAAGAAGCCATGCAAAACTGGCAAAATTCGTGGGATGGCTTTAATGAAAAAAGCGCCGAGCCGCAACGCTTAGCTGAAGTCAGTAAGACTCAAATTCAAAACTTTGAGCAAAATATCACTCGTATTCAGCAGCGTATAGAGCGCCTGCAGCGTGAATTAGAATCCTTGCAAATTGGTGATGAAGCTGAAGAGCAATTGGCCATGCTCGATGAGCAGCTTGGTGAAAAAGAATTACAGTTCGAACAGCAGCAGCAAGATGCGGCACAGTATCAACAGCAAGTTGAAAGCGCCCGTGAGCAACAGCAGCAGCTTTCGCAAAAATTGAATGAATCCCGCAGTCAGTTGCAATCTGTTATGGGTCGTAAGGCATCATTAGAAGCCTTGCAACAAGCCGCTTTGGGAACCGACGGCGAATCAGGGCGTTGGTTACAAAGCCAGCAGCTGCATAACAACAAGCGTTTAGCCGATCATTTACAAGTTGAAAGTGGTTGGGAACAAGCAGTAGAAACCGTTTTAGCCGAACAACTGCAAGCGGTTGTGGTGCCATCTATTGATCAATATGCAGAGCGTTTACTGCAGTTGAATAAAGGACAGATGACGCTGGTTGAGGCCGACCTCTCTAGAGAATCTACTTCTGGTAGTCTTGCGACGAAAGTCACTGGTGCCAGTGTACCTTGGTTAAATGATGTGTTATTTGCCAATGATCTTGCCTCTGCGTTATCTCAGCGTAAACAGTTACAAGGTAATCAAAGTGTCATTACGCCAGATGGCATCTGGTTAGGGCCAAACTGGATTCGCGTTAAGCGCTCCGGAGATGACCAGTCAGGTGTGCTTGCCCGTAAGCAAGAACTTGAAGAGTTGGCCATTAAAGAAGATGACCTAGATGCGTTGGTTGAAGAATTGGATGCGGATTTAGAGTCCACCTCATTGCGCATTAATACCTTAGAGCAACAAAGAGACAATGCTCAGCGTGAAGTGAACCATGCGGCGCAGCAACTCAGTGATCATAAATCCACGATTCATGCCGAAAAAGTTCGTCTTGAGCAGCAAGTGGGTCGTCGTAACCAATTGTTAGGTGAAATTGCTGAGCAAAAAGAAGCGAAAGAACTTGAACAAGAATCCTTAGAAGAAGCGCGCCTGCAATGGCAAACAGCGCTTCAAGATATGGAACATTACACACAAGAACGTGAGCAGTTATTAGAAAAACGTGACACTTGCCGTGAACATCTTGACCAGATTCGTCAGCAAGCTCGCCAGCAAAAAGATCATGCGCACCAACAGCAATTGAAAGTGCAAACCTTACAGCATCAACGTCAAAGCTTGATGGATGCCATTAGTCGCCACGAACAAGATAAGCAAAAACTGCTTGAGCGTGAGCAGCAGCTACTTGAACAACAAGATCAAGGCGACAGCCCAGTTGAAGAATTAAAAGCGCAATACGAAGAAATGATGCAACAACGCTTAGACGTTGAAGAATTAATGAAGGCATCACGCAGCAAGAAAGAACTGATCGAAAACGAAATACGTGAAGTTGAGCTGAATCGTCAGCAGCTAGAGCAAAAAGCTCAAGGTGTGCGTTCGCAGTTAGAGCAGAGCCGTATGCAATATCAGACCATTCACACTCGTCGTGGTGGTATTGAAGAGCAATTGGCTGAATACGAAGTTGAGTTGGATGAAGTGCTTGAAAATCTAGCCGATGACGCAAGCATCGAAGCCTGCCAGCTGCAACTTGAGCAAATACAGCAACGCATTACTCGCTTAGGTGCGATTAATCTTGCGGCCATTGATGAGTATAAAACTCAGTCAGAACGTAAAGAATATCTGGATAAACAAAATGCCGATTTAGAAAAAGCATTGGAAACACTGGAAAATGCCATTCGTAAAATCGACAAAGAAACCCGTACACGCTTTAAAGAAACCTTTGATAAGGTCAATGGTGGCTTAAAAGAGTTGTTCCCGAAAGTATTTGGCGGCGGTCATGCGTACTTAGAGCTGACAGGGGATGATTTACTGGATACGGGTGTGGCTATTATGGCGCGCCCACCAGGTAAGAAAAATAGCACCATTCATTTGTTATCCGGTGGTGAGAAAGCACTGACAGCGATTGCTCTTGTTTTCTCGATTTTCCGTTTGAAACCTGCACCTTTCTGTATGTTGGATGAGGTTGATGCACCTCTTGATGATGCGAACGTGGGTCGATATGCACGCTTAGTTGAAGCCATGAGTGAACAGGTACAGTTTATTTATATCTCCCATAACAAGATTGCTATGGAAATGGCCAAACAGTTAATGGGTGTCACCATGCATGAGCCGGGCGTATCGCGAATCGTATCGGTGAACATGGAAGAAGCCGTTGAGTTAACTGAACATTAAAATCATAAACACACAATGAATAGAAATTAATACATGGATATTAGTCTACACAGTTTTATCCTAGTAGTTGGTGTGATCGTCATCGCGTTTATTGTTTTGGATGGCGTGAAGAAGGTACGTGCAGCGCGTGCGAATCAATTAAACCAATCACTAGACAGTTATGAAGAGTTGGATGCTTTATCTAACGACGATGCCATGCCTGTTTTTGATGATTTAGAAATTAAAGACGATTTCTTAAAACATGGTTTGTCTCAAGAAAGTGATGCTTCCATTGAGTTTGATCACGCCCCTTCAGCGGTTGAAGCGGCTCCTTTAGTCACTGAACAAGTTCAAGGCACCATATCTGATTTTGATAGCCAAGCACCTGTTGAGTCAGAAGGTTCCTGTTCTGATAAAGCTGAACCTATTTTTAATGTATTAGCCGAAGATGTGCCAGTACAAGACGAGCAAATCACGGTAGCTGTTGATGATGAATTTGAGCACTTTGCCGCACATCGCCATGACATTGCTCAAGAGCCAGGCGAACAGCTGGTTGCGAAGCGCCCAGAAGTAAAAGTACCTACTAATACTTCTTCGCAGACACAAGATCATCGTGCCTCTGCCTTACTGGCCAAGCAAAATGCCATTGATACATCCGTGCCCGAGAAAAGCACGCCAAAAAGAATCAGTAAAGAAGCCTTGGCCGCGCAATTGGCAAAAGTGAAAGAAGAAGCCAATGCTCATATTGCTCAACCAAGTGCTCCGGTTGAGGATGAAATCACTGTTGATGATAAAGAACCCGTGCCCGTATTAATGGAACCGGTAGAGCTAGGCCAGAAAGTAGATCCGAATCCACCTAAGCAGCATGAACTGGTATTACCAGAATTTATTCAGCAAACCTTACAAGATGAACCGATTTACGCCATTGAAGAAGAACCTGTCGCGACCAGTATGAAACCCGATCCACTCATGGAATATATTGAAGATGTTCAGACATTACCTGTTGGTGAAAAGCTATCTGAACGCGAAGCGGCGCAAGAAATTTTTGTAATTAATATTTTAAAACAAGACGGCAAAGGCCTGCTTGGTAGAGAGCTGCATCATGTTTTTAATGTGTGCGATATGCGTCATGGCGAAATGGGTATATTTCATCGATTTGAAAAAGCCAATGCTCAAGGCAAGATTCAATTCAGTGTGGTCAATGCCATTGAGCCCGGGACCTTTGACTTAGCATCCATCGATGAATTAATCACGCCTGGCATCAGCTTATTTATGAGCCTGCCTGGTCCCGATAAACCTATGGAGGCATTTGATGCCATGGCAGAAGTGGCGCTTGTTTTTGCGCGTAACTTTAATGCAACCTTGCATGACGATACGCATAGCGATTTAACGCCACAGACCCTAGAGCATTATCGAAATCGGGTTCGTGAATTTTCCCGCAAACATTTGTCGCATAAAAAGTAGTTTAGCGAGAATACATCTATGTCAGACCAATCCTCTTTATTTGATGAGCCGGAAAACGACTCGTCATCATCTTCTCATGCGGGTGACGCCACCCTAAGCTCTGAAGTTCAGCAGTTACACCAAGAGCTTAATCAAGCTAACTATCAATACTATGTATTGGACGACCCTCAACTTCCTGATGCCCAGTACGATCGGCTATTTCAGCGTTTAAAGAAAATTGAGAGCGAGCATCCTGAACTTCTAACCCCTGATTCACCGACCCAGCGTGTCGGCGCGCAAGCTCTGTCGCATTTTGAGCAAGTGACTCATGATGTGCCGATGCTGAGTTTGGATAATGCGTTCGATGCTCAAGATATGCGTGACTTTAATCGTAGAATTGCGGACCGTATTAGGCAGTCTGGTGAGGTGAGCTATGCTTGTGAGCCTAAGCTTGATGGCATTGCCGTCAGCTTACTTTATGAAGAGGGTCTGCTAGTAAGAGCAGCCACCCGAGGTGATGGTGCGGTTGGGGAAAATATTACGCAAAATATTCGCACAGTGCCGAGTATTCCTTTGAAATTATTAGGCAGTGACTACCCAGCTATTTTAGAAGTGCGCGGTGAAGTCTATATGCCGAAAAAAGGCTTTGATGCGTTTAACGAAAAAGCCCTAGCCCGTGGTGAAAAACTGTTTGTTAATCCACGTAATGCGGCGGCGGGCAGCCTGCGTCAGCTAGACTCTAAGATAACGGCGGCTCGACCATTAGAGTTCTGTTGTTACAGTCTTGGCCGTGCTGACGGTGGTGAGGTGCCGAATAAGCACAGCGAAATACTGAATCAATTCTCAAAATGGGGCTTTAAAATCAACCCTGAAATGCGTGTGGTGAAGGGCATTGATGGCTGCCTTGAGTACTATGATCAATTGGCTGAAAAACGTAACGATTTAGCCTATGAGATCGATGGCATTGTTTTTAAAGTGGATGACATCAACCTGCAGCAACAGTTGGGGTTTGTATCACGAGCACCCCGTTGGGCCGTTGCCCATAAATTTCCCGCTCAAGAAGAAATGACATTATTAAAAGACGTTGAGTTTCAAGTGGGTCGTACAGGTGCTATTACGCCGGTTGCCAGGCTTGAACCTGTGTTTGTGGGTGGTGTAACGGTGTCGAATGCCACGTTACATAATATGGATGAAATAGCCCGCTTGGGTGTCATGATTGGCGATACGGTTGTGATACGACGAGCTGGTGATGTCATTCCACAAATTGTAAATGTGGTTGAAGCACAGCGCCCAAGTAACGCAAAAGATATTGTGTTTCCAACAGCTTGCCCAGTGTGTGACTCTCACATTGAGCGAATTGAAGGTGAAGCGGTGTCACGTTGCAGTGGTGGGCTAGTGTGTGCTGCCCAGCGCAAAGAAGCCATCAAGCATTTTGCATCACGTAAGGCCATGGATATTGATGGTCTAGGTGACAAGTTAGTCGAACAATTAGTCGATGAGCACTTAATTGAATCTTTTCTAGACTTGTATTCTTTAAATTTAGACAGCTTGCTTAAACTTGAAAGAATGGGTGAAAAGTCCGCTCAAAACTTATTAGCGGCTATAGAGGCAAGTAAACAAACCACATTAGCGAAATTTTTATATGCACTGGGCATTCGCGAAGTGGGTGTGGCAACCGCACAGAACCTAGTACAACACTTTTTAGATTTAAAAGTGTTGGTTAAAGCCGACTTAGATGCCTTGCTTGAAGTGGATGACGTGGGCCCGATCGTGGCTAAACATATATTAAGCTTTTTTGATGAACCCCATAATCAGAAGATCATTGATGGTTTGTTGAATATTGGGATCACTTGGCCAGCGATTGAAAAAAAGGATGCCTCTGAGCTTCCTCTGGTCGGTCAAACCTTCGTTGTGACAGGTACGCTTGCCAGCATGGGGCGTGATCAAGCGAAAGACTACTTGCAGCGTTTGGGAGCTAAGGTTGCAGGCAGTGTTAGCGCAAAAACCCACGGCTTAGTTGCAGGAGAAAAGGCCGGCTCGAAATTGACCAAGGCACAAGATTTAGATGTTCCTGTGCTCGATGAAGCGGCATTTTTACAGATGTTACAAGAGCATGGAATTAATCATGCTAGTTAGAATCTTGTTGATCGGTTTCATAATCGTTATGTCTGCGTGTACGACAGCACCGCCGAAAAACATCAACAACGTGTGTGAAATCTATGATGAATATTATGATTGGTACATAGCGGCAGATGCGGTTTATGAGCGCTGGCGAATTCCAAAGCATGTCACCATGGCGTTTATTCATCAAGAGTCTAAGTTTATTGATGATGCTCGCCCGCCTTGGCAATGGTTTTTATGGATCATTCCAACTGGACGCGCTTCAAGTGCCTATGGTTATGCTCAGGCATTAGATGGCACCTGGTATGAATACCAAAAGCAAACTGAAAATTGGGGTGCTGACCGTGATGATTTTGAAGACGCTGTTGATTTTATTGGTTGGTATAATCACAAAACCTTGATTCGAAATAAAGTTAATCCTCATGATGCTTATAGTTTATATTTGGCTTATCACGAAGGTCAGGGTGGCTTCTCTCGCGGTACCTATAAAAATAAACCTTGGTTATTAAATATTGCTAATAAGGTTAAGAAGCGCAGTGATATGTACCGCTATCAGCTGCAAAATTGTGAAAAAGAGTTAGATGATTCACGCTTTTGGCGCTCAATTTTTGGTTAAATAGACACTGGTCGCAATGCCGTTAAATATGGTATTTAATAGCAGCGCAGTTGGTTTTAATAAAAGGATCGGTAGTGGATCAAGAATCTATCGTTTATGGCATTATCAAGGATGTACCGTCGGCCCCCGAGTCAGACGGGGAAAAGCGACGCATGGTGAACAGTGGTGCGTTGCTCGATTTACCTCAAACCTTTGATGTGAATTCACCTTTTTTGTGTGGCGACATGTTTACCTTGCCCGGTTTAGATGTGTTTAGTGGCTCTTATCACACACAGCTTATTCATTTTGGCGCGTCTTATCGTGCGGTTGAGTATGAGTGGGAGCGTTGGATGCAAAAATTTGAAGAGCTGCTCGGTCAGATGTATTGGGTCAGTGCAACTGTTCACCTTGAAACTGAATTAAGCGGCAAACATACCTTTAATTGGGAGCCAGTCAGTCGCGGCTGTCATATCCCTAATAGTGGCGATTTACGGGTGAAATGTGAGTGGGAACGGGAAGCCGCGTTCTTAAAATAAGCCCTTTGCCAGATTAGGTGCACCATGAGTGACAATTACCAGTACACCTCTATTCCTTACACCCAGCTGAGCCAAGATGCCTTAAATGGTGTGATTGATGACTTTATTAATCGTGAAGGCACGGACTATGGAATGCAGGAATATTCCCTTGAACAAAAGTCTCAGCAGGTGATGAAGCAGCTTGTTGCAGGTACCGCTGTGATTGTATTTGATCACGATACCCAGACCGTAAGCATATTGCATAAAGACCAGCTTAGTTAGCCTATTTAGTTATGTTTGCTGGCGTGCCTTAGTCATTCAGGGCTACCCTGAGAGTAAGGCCGCAAAGGAGGCAAGCATGACCCATCTACATGCGCACAAATTTAATAAGGTAATCAAGGATCTGTTTGCCTGTGCCGACGATCTTCAGTTGCAGCTAGCCGCCACTCGTAAGCAGTGTGAGCAAATTTCACAGGTGATGATTGCGATTCGTCAAAATCGAATGACGGCTAAAAATCACGTCCTACCCATTGGTCAGCCAAGAGATCAAGCGGCCAATGACCAATAATTGAGTGTTCAGACTACAAACCTTTTATGGTCTGACTCACTAAGAATCGATTGGGGCTGAGCATGTGCGCATGTTGCTTCGTGACGGGCCAAGGCTCGTTGTTTATCTGAGCGGCTATTAATTCAGCGCACAATGGAGCTGAGCTTAGACCTCTTGAACCATGGCCAAGGTTTAGATACAGGCCTTTTAAAAAGGGTGCGGCTTCATAAAAACGCCAGTGTTTACTTTTCTTAAGGTTCTCAAACTGCTGCTTAAATGCCACTGCATCACATACGGCTCCTGCAATGGGCACATAATCTGATGTTGAGCAACGAACCGATACCCTGCCGGTAAGTCCGTCATGTGAGTTAACTTGACGGGCTACCGACGAAAAATTTTCCCTGAGCTTTTCTAAATTAAATGCATGATCTTCTGTTGTGATTTCACAATCCGTCGATTTTAAGCGATAAGTGGCACCGAAATTTAATTGATCATGATGGCTAGGGGTCACGTAGCTATCGCCACATAGCACTGCATTGAGGTTCACCTCATCACTCGATACCCCTGATACCTGACCCGCAATTGGGCTAGTGGGTAAAAAGGCCAATTGGGGCAGTTGTTTTGCTTCATAAGCGCTGCACACGAC
>JBNMQC010000089.1:0-9786 GCA_051277445.1 Bermanella sp.
CGTTTAGCCGCATCCGCTAATCAAGCGGTATATTTTGGCGATGCCTCCCTTGCGTTCATCAACTATGAAACCAGCTATGAAGATGACTTCAGAAAATGATACGGTTTTACAACCTGAGCTTGCCAGCTTACGGGATTTTCTATTAGCCTGTATCCCATTCGATGAATTACCCATCGAGCAGGTTAATCGAATTATTAATCACATCGAAATCAGTTATCATCGACAAGGCACTCGATTCCAATGCGATGAAAACGAAGCAGGACTGCGAATTATGCGCAGCGGCGCGGCGGAATTAAGAAGCGCTAATGATCGACTATTAGACCGCGTAGGAGAAGGCTTTAGCTTTAACCTTATGGGGCTTAACGAAGAACAGCCGGGCATTCATGCTGTGCTGATTGAAGACAGCTTAATTTACTATCTACCTGCGGCATTCTATCAAGAGCTGCGCAACGAATTTCGTTACTTCGATCGTTTCTTTCACTCACAACGATCACGCCGAGTCAGACGAGCCGCCCGTCACGAGCCCAACGCCAGTGACATGATGCGTCCGGTGCAAGACATCATGAGTCATCAACTGTTTACTGTCAGCCCTCACACCAGTATTCAGCAATGCGCCATTAACATGAGCGAGCAACGCATCTCTTCAATTTTAGTGTTAGAAGGTGACACCCTAGTGGGCATCGTGACAGACCGAGACATCCGCTCACGCGCTGTCGCTCAAGGATTAGATTTGCATGCATCGGTCTCAGTCATCATGACCGAGCAACCCAAAACCATTGAGCAAACCCACACCATTTTTGATGCGATACTATTCATGACGCAATCAGGTATTCATCACTTACCAGTTATGGATAGCGGTTCTTTAAAGGGCATTATCAGTGCATCGGACTTAATGCGAGCCAAACAAGATGACCCTGTATATTTAGTACAACATATTAGTCGC
This sequence comes from Bermanella sp., assembly GCA_051277445.1. GTDB lineage: Bacteria > Pseudomonadota > Gammaproteobacteria > Pseudomonadales > Oceanobacteraceae > Bermanella. Next base: position 944 of record JBNMQC010000089.1, read on the forward strand.
CAAACCGAATTAGCGCCGTTGATCGAAATTGCCCATTCCTTACCAAATTTAATGGTGCAGTGGGTACACGCGGGCATGCGCGCTCATCAAGTGAGCCACATCTTTACCGCTGTCAGTGATGCCATTACCCATAAACTCATACAATTTGCCGAACAAAAATTAGGGCCATCCCCTGTCCCCTATTGCTGGTTAGGATTTGGCTCCCAAGGCCGTGCAGAACAATTGCTCGGCGCCGATCAAGATAATGGATTGATCATCGATAACAGTATGCAACCTGAGCACGAGCCATGGTTTGAACAACTGGCTACCTTTGTCTGCGATGGATTGGATGCCTGTGGTTATGATTATTGTTTGGGTAAGGTCATGGCCACCACAAATGAATGGCGACAACCACTTCACGAATGGCAAGTGACCGTCGACCGATGGACTCGCAGTCCCACCGATGACGCCGTCATGCGAGTGAGTATTTTCTTTGACTTACGCTGCATTTATGGTGATGAAAGCTTATGCACTAAACTGCAGCATTACATGTTGGAAAAAACCAGTAACAACAGTATTTTTCTAGCGGCTCTTGCGCAAAATGCATTAAGCAATGTACCACCACTTGGTATCTTTCGACGCTTTGTGGTTGAACAAAATGGTGAACATGAAGATCAGGTAAACGTTAAAAAGCGAGGCATCATTCCTATTGTGGATATTGTCAGACTTCATGCACTTGCCAATAAAATCACCGCCGTGAATACCATTGAGCGATTACAGGCATTAGAAAAACAGAAAAAACTCACTATAGTCGATAGCCGAAACCTGCAAGATGCGTTAAGTGTCATCATGCAAGCAAGGATTGAAAATCAATCAAAACAAATCGTCAATGGCAGCAAGCCTGACCATTATCTAAATCCAGATGACATGGGTAAATTATTACGCAAGCAATTAAAAGATGCGTTTAGCATTGTCAAAGATGCGCAGCTGTACGCAAAAAATACCTACCGCCAAGGGTTAGGTTAATGTGGCGCTATGTTTTGCCTAGGTTATTAGCAAAAGCCTTAGCGGGTTACCGCAAGCAGGCCATCCACCCTTGGCTGCTATCTGCGTGGCAGCAGGCACCCAGTCAAGGCAAGCAATCTTGGTATGATACTGGTTTTTTAGTGGTGGACTTAGAAACATCCAGTTTATCTGTGAAAGAGGGTGAAATATTAAGTATCGGCTGGGTTGCCATTGATCATGGAAAAATCCAAATGAATAGCGCACAGCACTTGCTGCTTAAAAATTCACACAGCGTCGGCCACAGCGCCACCATTCATCACTTACGAGATTGCCAATTAGAAAGTGGATTAACCTTAGAGCAAGCCTGCCATGCATTTATGCAAGCGGCCATGGGCCGTGTTCTCGTATTCCATCACAGTCCAATGGACCTGAGTTTTTTGAATCATCACAGCCAGGCAGTATTTGGCGCAAAACTGTATTTGCCTGTTGTCGACACATTGCAACTAGAAAAAAAGCATCGTGATCATATTGGCCAACCCATAAAGTCCGGTGATCTAACCCTTGCGAATATTCGCACCCGTTATGGCTTGCCAGCTTACCCCGCCCACAATGCGTTGACCGATGCCCTTGCCACCGCAGAACTGGTGCTTGCACAAATTGCCCACAAAGGGAGTCGCTGTTCGGTTTCATCCTTGTTGCAGTAAGCCCTTCCACATGGCATAACTTTTGAAGTGATATCACATCACATTAATTGGCAAGCCTCATGCTTTTTCTTCACATGGTTATTCTGATCGTTCTTGCTCTGCCGGTTTGGGCCGCGGATGAAGAGCCCGTGAATACAGAGATACCAAGCGAGCAAGACAGTGACGCACCTGAGCAGTCATCCACAGATGAAACCAACCGTGAGCCTTTAACCTATGTGACACCCAATAAAGCCAAGCAACGCATGGCTGACGTAGTGCGCCACTTAAAAACCTTTCAGCGAGAGAGTGAAATCATTGAAATGAGCGGCAAAGATGGTCCCATGGCCGGATTGTATTTGCCGGAGAACACCGGTAAACCCCAAGGTGGCGTCCTCATTCTTCATGATATTGAGCAACATGCCCATTGGCCAAATACCATTTCACCTGTGCGTGAATACCTACCTGATTACGGTTGGAATACACTCAGCATTTTCTTCGACCAATATATCCACAAACCCTTACCCAAAATCAAACCACCATCCAATGAAGACGCCCCGTTAAATAGCGACGGCGGAAATCTTGACGAGCAAGCTGCTCCCGTTGATGCGATCAATGAAGAGGAAACGCCTGAGCTTACTGATGAAAACAACCTTGATACACAAACAACCACAGAGGAAACCACTATCGATACACCGGCAGGGGATGCTCTGGATGCCATCGCTAACAGTATTGATGAAGTGCCTGAATTCGTACCGCAAATTAGTCAAGATATGTTAGAGCAGCCCGCGATCCCCATTGAAGAAACCTTTCTTGAGGACATGGTCTTAACGGTGGAGCAGGGGCTGAATAAACTCAATGAATTGGGTCAATATAATATCGTCATCATTGCGAATGGCTTGAGCGCTAACTGGGCTGCAAAATTCTTAGAAAAACGTCTCAATGGCAATAATGTGGGCTATGCATTGGTATTGATTGATGCAAAAAAAAGTAATTATCCTGATGTGGATTTAAACGATAGCCTATCAACGTTGGATATTCCCATGTTGGATATCGTCACCGATGGTTCCGCTGAAAATCTTTACCCCACGAAAATACGTAAAGGCGCCATGCTTCGAAAACAAAACTCAAAATATATGCAGCTTTACTTGCCAGCCATTAAACCGGACCTCACCCAAACCAACAACATGATTTCTAGACGCATTCGCGGCTGGTTATTAACCCATGCAGCAGGTGAAGAGGTTAGTGTAAAACAAAAAGCAGATTACTAAACTTAAGCCAGCGAACGCCTCACATAACGCTGACGTAGCCGTAAAAAATAAATGAAGACGCCACTGATCATAAAGATAATTAGCTCATGTATATGCCAGTTAAAGCTATACCGAAATAAGGCAAGTAAGCCAAAGTAACCAATAACGCTTAATTGCAACCATACCGCACATGAAAGCGCATAGGCTTGCCCTTCTAGCATATGTAATATGCGCCGCCCCGCATAATAACTGGCCACACACAAAGCACTCACTAATAACCCAACCCAAATAAAAGACAACCAGACCATCCAATCAGACCAGCCAAGTACTTGTGCCGACTTAGCAGGGCCCGACCAAAGTGCATCCCAGCTGACCGCCAAAATCAGCCCAAAGGAAACCCAGTTGCTTGGCCGACATGTTGTCTGGTCACATGGGGTTAATTCAGAATATAAAAATTGTCCCACTAATATAAAAGCCGCCACGCCAACAATCGGTGTCAACCAAGGTACTAATTGAACGCTGATATACGCCAGCAAATAACCCAGCATGGGGAATACCGTATGAGTAACGGAAACCCCTGCAATCCAATAACTCGCCTGTGTGCGATTGTGAAAACCGCGGGCACGAATCAATGTGGCCATGGCGGCATCAATACCGATACCTAATGCCATCAACGTACTGGAAAAGATAAATACGGTCATGTCCTGGCTTATCATTTTGCCTCCCTGGTTGAAGTGGTTATGCTTTAGCTTTAAGGCTTAACAGCTGACCAGTCCAAACGAATATCCCATTTATATCGATGTGCAGGCTGTAAGGGTTCAATCTCACTATCGATATTTTCAAACACATTATGGCTAGGGTTAATCATAGGGTCGCGGCCAAACAAGAAGCTTTGTTCTTGTACAATGGTGAAATACGCCTTATTTAAATCCAAGGCACGCTTCTTAGACGGTGTAATGAGTGGATAAATAGACGGTAGTTTTTGAATGTCATCGTATTTTAGTGTGCCATCTTCATTGAACCAGCGATTTCTCATTTCAGTATTCTGTCTGAATTCATCCCCCCCTTGCACGCGTTCCATGTACGTTAAAAATTCACCCTTTTCCTCACCACGATTCGGCGCATCGATTAATTTGCTTAAATCGATGTAGCCCCAACCATCAGCACCAACAAGCTTTCTTGGGAATGAAAAGGTTTGATCTATGGTGGTGCCGATGGTTTTATGACAACCGGCACAAAAAAACTGTTCTTGTTTCACCTGCTTACGCAGGGCACCGTTTTCATCTTCAATAAACCCCCAGATTAACCAACCAAAGCCATTGGCGAATCCACGATCGCCAAAGTCCGACACCGCAGGCAGGTTTCCAAAGTGCTTTTCTTTTGCTTCTCCGTAATAAGCCTGACGAATACGCGACAAGGGGAACAAGGTGTGCTTTTTCATGTAGCGTAATTCTTTTAAACGCTTAGAAGGTTTTACTTGTCCGTTTTCACTCAACCCTACATAACGCACGCTGTGCAAAAATTCCGTACCTTGAGGGTACAGCATATGCTCCACGTTTATGTGACTGGCATCCCCTACATAATTCGAACGACGCTTCACTAAGGTTACGCCACGCTCCATAACGCCATTGCCATTCACATCCACATTAATGCTTTCTTCATTGACGGGCATGATGGTGGTTTCATCGAGTTCTAAAATACTCATTTCGGTTAAAGCGAGATTTACAAAATAGGCATCAAGATTTTTTTCGCCATTCAATTCATAAAAGGCCTTAGGCAGACGCATCACCACGTCGTCGGTAGAACCATTCGTGGGCCAAAACATGCTCGGCATAGGTTTGTAGTTAAATGCCACCCACATACTGCCATCGCGAGCTAAGCCTTGTTTATCAAATGCCGCTGCGCCCTTTTCAAAGTCTTTAATATGTGGCACTTCGCCTTGCCACTCATCACTCTCCATCCACTTGATCAAAGGTGAGTAGTTATCTTGGTTGATGTAGCTAAGAATAGTTTGATCGCTGATACCTTTTATTTTTTCACTGCGATCAATAAATAAATTTTTCCAGCTGTTCTTTAGGCCCTCATCCGAAAAGTCATAACTGCCCTGTAGCGTGCCATCACGCATTTGATTGGAATGTTGTTTATCATCATAAGATTGATGACAGACATAACATGGGTTGTGCTGCCCTTGTGTCTTGGTATAACACTGCGGCGGAATCACCGCTTCTGGGTTATAGATTTCATCATGTTCAAGATAGGCCTTTGCCGGAAATTCATCCGCTTGAGCTTGATTGAATAGTTCAGGGGATGCCTTGTCATCACTGCAAGCAGCAAGAACAACTAGCAGATTTAGCAACATCAAGCATTTCATATATTGTCCATAAAGTGATAAGTAAAAAGGGCAGCCTATGCTGCCCTTTTTACAATTTAATGACTAATTTAAATCAATGTTTAATTAGTCGTTCACTTTTGGGTTATACAACCAAAGCGTGTTGTTTTCTTGGAAGCCATCTTCGCCCAGAAGAATACGCCCGTCGTCCATTACGATCACGTTATCCGGCTGAGACAAACCATTCACATCGCAACGCTCTGCGCCACTCAATGAAGAGCGATAAGTTGAGCCCATTACTACGGGTTCGATACGCGATACATCGTAGCCCGCTTCTAGTTTCATACGGTATACGCCACCACAATCTTTAACGCGGGCAGATAATTGAATGTCACCTATGTCATCAATCATACCGCTGTCCATGTCGGCAATAGCGAAATAAACATAGGCATCGTTTACTGTTTCGTTTGCAACTAAGTCAACACCTTCCACGGCTTCTTTAGCACGCTTTTGGTTAACATAGATGCCTTCGAATTTTTTCCACTCAGCTGTCGCGCCTTTTGCTTTGGCTGCCTTACGAGACTCAAGAAACGCAATACGATTATCCATCGGTTGTTGAGCCGTAACTTTACCACCGCCAATTGCCACCGTTGGATAGTTAGTTGCGCCAGAAGCCCAAGCAACCGCATCAATATCAGTCAGATAACTTGTATTGCCATCATTGTGGTATTCAACCGTATCGTATTGCGCAATCCATGCTTCAATTTCGGTATCGTTGCCATGGGCTAATTCGATCCATGTGATATCAAAGCCAGTGGTTTGTGGTTCAGTACTGCCCAAGTCTTGTGTCACTTTAGCGCCATATAAAGTACCGACACTTAAGTCTTCTGCTGTATCAGCGACAAACTTAAACATCACACCGTTGGTATCATCCTGTGATAAATAAACCGTTTTACGATCTGGCATCACAATTGAATTTTCATGTTCGAAACGACCCATGGCATATCGCTTAGTAGGTTGTGGATTAGCTTCTAGAGGGTCTTCGATCTCAACGATGTAATGCAGACGGTATGTATTGGGTACCACATTAGGTTGAGCGTTAGTTGGGTCTTGATAGGCTTTTAACGCATCACGACGATCATCGCTAACATTAGCGTTATCCCATTCATGAGTATTGTCACCAAAGTTACCCCACTCTTCGGATGTCAGTGGTGTGCCCCAAGGCGAAACAGACCCAAAACAGTTTGCTGTGGTGCCCCACTGGCCAAAGTCCAGCATCATCACATCACTGGTATCGACCATCCAACCTTCATTGGATTTGTTTAATTTCAAACGGCTCATGCCACCGGGCACTGACTCCCAGTTGGTAAACAAATACCCTTCGTTAGCGCCTGTTGAAACAAAACCATTAAAGTCAGGCCAGCCTGATGTATTCACGGCAGCGGTACCATTTTTATCGTAAATCATGCCAAGGCCATTAGGTATGGCACCACCAAAGGTATCACCCGCTTGTGCAACCACTTGGTATTCACCGTATGCGCTCATAACCGTTTGACGTTCTTTATCGGTTTGTGGCACCGGTGAAGAAATTAAATTTTTAGGCAGTTGATTAACATTCAAACCTTTTAATACGCCCACGGTGCCTTTGTTGAGAAGTACACCGTCCGCATCGGCAATGGTATTGGCCGCAGAAGGGTGTTGTAAGTTAAAAAATAAATCACCGTCTTCTGTAATAAACGCGCCTGTCACCTCAGCGCCGGCGGGTACGGTGGCTAAACGGGTAAGACCTGCTGTCATCAGTCCCGCGTCGGCACCGTTTTTACCATCCGTTCCGTTAGTGCCATCTTGCCCAGGGGTGCCATCTTGCCCAGGGGTGCCATTGGCGCCTGGTGCTCCAGGTGCGCCGTCTACGCCACTCTTTCCTGCTGAACCTATTTCACCGTTTTTACCATCGTCGCTCCCACACGCCGTTAACATCCCCAAGGTTGCAATTAACATTGCATTAATCAGTGGTTTTTTGGTCAATCCCATTATAGTGCCCTTCTAATTATTCGATTAGGAATCATTTCCTGAGGCACACGTTAGTAAGCAAAGATGACAAATACATAAACAGTTTGTGAAGAAAATAAGTAGGTTTTGTGAATCGAGATTTTATAAATTCATAAAAACACATTAAGAAAAAGCCAGATAAGTACCCTTATCTGGCTTTTTCTGCATTGAAATAAATAAGATTGAATGGCTAGCGCTTAAGCTTAGTCATCACAATTTTCTTTCATGTTACGCGACTTATCTTTTTTATGGCCACCTTTAGGGTGTTTTGCTAGCAACTCAAAGAACCTTTGTTTCTGATCATCATCTAGCATGGCATAAATGACCTGTTGATGAGCCAGCTTTTTCAATACTCGGGCTTTGTGCATTGAGGCTTCTTCATCGGCAATGGCATTCGCAGTCGCTTGATCATAGTTTGATAGTAATGCCTGCTTTTTCTGCATTAGCGCCTTCATGGCTTCACGACCTTGTTGGCGCTGTTCTTTATTGCCTTTTCGCAACGCTTTTAACTGAGTCACTTGTGCATCAGTTAAATCCAGTGCTTTAATCAAGCGTCCCTCATGATGATCTGGTGAAGCCATTACGCCCAATGAAAGCAAACTACCAATGAGAGCTGCTAAAATGTACTTAATGGTTTTTGTTGACATGTTCATTGTTTTCTCCTGATGGTTTCAATAAATTCAAACCCAGTATATGCACTACAATATTAAGTAGAGATAAGAGAGCGTAAAGTAGGGTAAAGTGTTTCGCTGTCGCTTGAATCTTTCTATTGAAGACACGAAAATGACACCATGAACCAAATACTATTAATTGATGACGACCAAGCCCTCTCAGAACTGCTCAGCGAATACCTTAGCGCTGAGGGGTTTAGTGTTGAAGCGGCTTTTAACGGCAGCGATGGACTCACCATGGCCAGTGAAAAGCCGTATCAACTTATTATCCTCGACGTTATGTTACCCAACATGAACGGCATTGAGGTTCTTAAGCGCATGCGCCAAGCCAACATACAAACCCCGATTCTTATGCTGACAGCCAAAGGAGACGACCTAGATCGCATACTTGGCCTTGAGCTGGGTGCTGATGACTATGTGCCAAAGCCTTGCAACCCTCGAGAGTTACTGGCCAGAATCAATGCCATTTTACGGCGCTCACAAGCGGTTGTCGGGAATGATGACGGCCAGTTAAGCATTGATGCTCGTCGCCTGGAGGCCAGTTACAAAAACTCTCCACTTAAACTGACCGGTGCTGAATTTAAAACATTAGAATCGCTCCATCAGCGACAAGGCAATATCGTCACCAAGGAAGTACTGTGTGAGGAAGCCCTCGGCCGTCGCCTTACCCGTTATGATCGCAGCATTGACGTACATGTAAGTAACTTAAGAAAAAAACTCATTGAAGCGGGCGCAAACTCCGACATTATTATCAACCAAAGGGGTTCTGGCTACTTATTAAAGCCAGAGTAAATAATGCTGCATCACTTTGGTTTAACCGGTCGTATTCTATTTAGCTTTTGGCTCACTCTTTTATTAGTGGTGCTTTCGATGGTGCTGA
>JBNMQC010000090.1:0-9723 GCA_051277445.1 Bermanella sp.
TCTGCAGTTCTTGATGGGTAGTCGTTGGTCGGTCCGTTTCCGTTGTTATTCGTATCGGTTGTGAGAGTGTCATCTTCAAGGTCGATACCTGTGACAACAGAAGCAAAGCCGTTGAATTTTACATCGGCCATTGCATGGCTCATGGCAAACAAACTTGCCAATAGGGTGAGTAGGATTCTTTTCTGCATTGTGTGTCCTCCACATATACGTCACTTTAGTAAAGACCTATATATGGAAATGCACAATTTTTGTTCGAATCTTTACACTTTAAGTACTTATTTTCATTGCCTTTTGAAACGTTCGTATTAGTCTAAGCGCTTACGGAGGATAATATGTCTGAACATTGTGGTAGCGATAATAAAGAAGTTAAAAGCAGTTGTTGCGGATCAAAAACAGAAGTAAAAGAAGAAGCGGCTTCTTGCTGTGCGCCTAAACAATCGTTTGATTGGATCATGTGGGGCTCAGCGATTTTTGTGGGCATTTTCTATTTGCTTTATGTTTGGTTTGGAACAGATGTTCATGAAGCATTAAATGATTCATTCGCCACCATGGCGCACACCAGTTTTGAAATGATGAACACCATGTGGTGGGGCATTATTTTGGGTGCACTGGCGGTGGGCCTACTTGGCCGTATTCCTAATCAAATGGTTATGGCTGTTTTAGGTAAACCCGGTAGTCGAAAAGGGGTGTTTCGCGCAACCTTGGCGGGTTTGATGTTGGACCTGTGTAATCACGGTATCTTAATGGTGGCCATGGGCTTATACCGCAAAGGAGCGAGTCTTGGTCAGATCATGGCGTTTTTAATCGCTAGCCCTTGGAATTCATTCACGCTTACATTAATTCTCATTGCCTTGGTCGGCTTGCCGTATACCTTACTATTTATTGTTTGCTCCATGGTTATTGCTTGGATCAGTGGCCTTTTGTTTGATCGGTTGGTGGAAAAAGGCACGTTACCGAATAACCCCGTTCAGGCTGAAATGGATGAAAACTTTAAGCTTTGGCCGGCGGTGAAGTCTCAAGTTAATATGAAGCAGTTTTCTGTTGCGAATATATTAGGGATGTTTTGGCAGGGTTTGAAAGAATCTAAGATGGTGGTGCGCTGGGTGTTATTTGGTGTTGTATTGCTGTCATTGATTCGAGCGTTCATTGATCCTGAACAATTTGGGGTGTGGTTTGGTGCTTCAATCACCGGTTTATTTTTAACCTTGCTAGCAACAACGGTGATTGAAGTGTGTTCGGAAGGCTCATCTCCTATCGCAGCTGATTTAGTTAATCAGGCAAAAGCACCGGGTAATGGGTTTGTGTTCTTAATGGCGGGTGCGTCAACGGATTACACTGAAATCATGGCATTAAAAGACACTACTGCAAGTTGGAAGATCGCCTTGTTCTTGCCTCTGGTGACGGTTCCGCAAGTATTATTAATTGGTTGGCTAATGAATACCTTCTCTTAGGTGATCCATCAGGCATAAAAAAGGCGACTATTCAGTCGCCTTTTTATTAATTGTTTGCAGCCCGTTATTCATCTACCCATACCCATCTGAGCAGTTCACCAAAATCATCATAAATGGGTTTTTTCTTGGGTCGTTTAATCTTAGTTTGGGTTTTCTGATGCTTGCGTGAATCCATGCTTTGCAGGGCGGTACGCGCATCGGTACGAGAGCTGCTTTTTTCACTGAATAAAACTGGCACCAATGCTTTCATTGGGTTTTCACGTCCACTGACACCTTGCTCGACATTACGCACTTCGCCACCACCTGATAGGAAGTCTTCGACTTCCTTATTCAATTCGGCGCGCTTGTCGGCTTTCGTCGGGCGTGTGTTCACAGGTTAACTCTTGCTGGTATACAGCTCGTTAGGGTCTTGAATTGGGTTGGTACGGATAGTAAGGCCATCTGGCTTAATCTCGTTATAAAAGCAATCGCGTCGTCCAGTATGACAGGCCGCGCCTTTCTGATCCACTTTTAACAAGAGGGTGTCACCATCACAGTCTGTGGCCATGCTGATTAGGGTTTGCTGATTGCCCGAGCTTTCGCCTTTTCGCCAATAATTATTACGAGAACGGGACCAATAGCACACCTGGCCTGTGTTTAGGGTCTCTTCAATGGATACACGGTTCATCCATGCCATCATTAACACTTCACCCGTGTCGTGCTGTTGGGCAATGGCGGGAATTAAGCCCGCTTCGTTAAAGGTCAGGTTGTCTAAGGTTTCTTCAAAAGCCAGTTGTGCACCAATGCTCTGCTTTTCTAGTGCTTTAAAAACATCATTACTCATAGGTCGCAATGGCTCCTTTACCGATGCCTTCAAAGGCTTTCACGGTCACGCTGCGGCCTGACTCAAGTAATGTTTTGGCGATGTGCTTGGCAATTTGTTCAACCGTGGTGTCGGTTTCTATGTCATAACAGGCTTTACTTGGCAGTGTTAGGCTGAACTCACCTTGAGGCGCAGCATAGCGGTAATGGTTATGCTGGATGCCTTCGATCACGGTTTGATTATGAAGGTCTTCTTGGGTGCCAATGTAGATATCTTGCCATTGGTTAGCCCAGTTCTTCTCCATTTCAGGTTGGCGCGTACCATTGACGAATATTTCAATTTTAGAGCGGTGACCATGGGCAATGCGCTGACAATTACCATTATGTTTTTTCAAGCCATGACTGTAATGATAGTAAGCACCGCCGATTAGTTCGGTGTTAAGAGACACATGCAGCTTTTCAATATCACCTGGGATTGTGGTGTTGAGTTCTACTTCAAGCCACTTCGATACACTATGTGGGGTGATTTCGTCGCAATCGATGAAGCAGAAGGCTTCATCTGGCGCGCTACAGATGAATTCACCGCCCATAGGGTGCGCAAAGCGAACGGTGGTGAGGTTATCATGTTTACTTACATGCAGGCCTTCCATCTGAGTTGGGACCACTAGACGGTGATCAATGAAGTCATCGAGCCAGTCTTTTGCGCAGCGTTTTACCACACCAAAGTCGCAAATCATGCTTTGCTGATCAAGATTGCCGGTCAGCATGATGCCTGCCATCCACGACTCGCCCACAACGCCGCGTTTGGCATCTAAATAAGAGACATCAACATTGGTAAGGTTTTCAACAAAAAGTTTCACCAGGGGTACTCGACTGAATAAGTGGATCGATTTTATATCATTGTAGTTGGCTTTGCATGGCCAAGGGTAAGGAATAATTGGGCAGCGGTGCTGCCCAATTGGCGGTTAGCGAGAAAGTAGGGGCTCGTAACCGTTCGCAACGCCTTTAGTAGCAATGGCTACTGCGTCATGGGCATGAAGGCTTTCTAGATGTTCAATGCGTAACCAGAAATCATTGAAGATCTTGTCGTTCTTGTTCAATGCGCTTTTAACGCGACGGGCAGCATCTTCACAGAACATGAGGTTGTGACCGTTCAAACGGGCAAATTCTTGCTCATCTTCACGCTTCACAGCCGTTTGCACAGGCGTTTGAAGGGCATCTTCAATCACGCCGATGACATCTGTAATAGGGAAGTCTTCAACGCTCTCATCGAGCTTAACCCAAACCTTAGCAATACTGCGTTGGCTGTGAGGGGTCGCGAAAGTGCCTTTGTCACTGCGTAACCAGGCTTCTACTTCTTCAGGGGTGACACTGGCTTTATCGCCAAAGTCTTTACTGAACTGCTGTTGAATTAGCTGGCGAGCAAGGGCCGCTGAACAAGGACAGGTAGACGAGTAAGGTACGTGAATACCCAGCTCTAAATCCACTTTACCGTCTTTTAGGGTCGCACGAATTTCAGTTGGGTAATCTTTCCAGCCTGAAAATTGGCTTTTAAGTGCTTTGCGCTGAATAACGTAATCAAATTCAAAGTTAAGCGTGGCTTGATCACTGATGTCTTCATGGCTATCTAGCATGTGGGCTAGGAACTCGCGAAGATTAGCTGCGCTGAGCACCTGATTGTCAGAAAACTCAGATAACAATAGATACAGACGTGACATGTGAATGCCTTTAACGTCTGGATTACAGATATTCACATAGGTTTGAACAAAGGCATTTACCTTGTTTACACCAATATGCGCGTCTTGGATGTTTAGGGGCAGAGCAATGCGGTTCATACCCACCCAGTTAAGGGTGCCATTAATTTGTGGAGCTTGGCTGGCAGCCACGTCGGGCATTTCGTTTGGGCGCTTTTCAGTCATAGGAGCAAATTCTTTGGGCCACAATAAAAATAAGGCGGCTATGTTATCCGATAGGTCAAGTTGAGACAATCAAACCCGAGTGCAATGGTCGGGTTTTACTGGAACAAACCGTTGCTATGCGTGGTTTTTGGTCTGGATCAGTTCAATACTGTAGTTGTCTGGGTCTTTTACGAAGGCGATATGGGTGGTTCCGCCTTTAACTGGGCCAGGTTCACGACTCACGACGCCGCCAGCGGCTTTGATCGCGTCACAGGTGGCATAGATGTCGTCAGCGCCGATGGCAATGTGGCCATAGCCGGTACCTAAATCGTATTCACTGGTGTCCCAATTGTAGGTCAGTTCAATCACGGCGCCTTCTTCTTCAGTGCCGTAACCTAAAAAAGCCAGAGTATAGCGATATTGCTCGTTATCGGACTGGCGAATGAGGTTCATACCTAACACGCGGGTGTAAAAATCAATAGAGCGCTGTAAGTCGCCGACTCGTAACATGGTGTGCAAGATGCGCATGGATGGCTCCTAATCTAATTCTTTGTGTTTGTATTCGCACAGATCTTCGATGATGCAACTGCCGCATTTTGGCTTACGTGCGGTACAGACATAGCGACCATGTAAGATTAGCCAATGATGGGCGTCCATCAAAAACTCTTCTGGTACTAAACGCAATAAACGTTTCTCGACTTCTAGTACGTCTTTGCCTGGTGCAATCTTAGTTCGGTTGCCCATGCGGAAGATGTGCGTATCCACTGCCATGGCGATTTGACCAAAGGCTGTATTTAATACGACGTTGGCGGTCTTTCGGCCCACACCGGGAAGCTCTTCTAATTCTTCACGGGTTTGTGGTACCACCGAGTTGTGCTTGTCGATTAAGATTTTACACATCTTAATGACGTTTTTGGCTTTGCTGTTAAATAAGCCAATGGTCTTGATGTATTCCTTTAAGCCGTCTTCACCGAGTGCATAAATAGCCTCGGGAGTATTGGCAACCGGGAATAACTTGCGGGTGGCCTTGTTGACGCTCACGTCAGTGGCCTGTGCTGAAAGCGCTACGGCCACGACCAATTCAAACGGCGACGAATATTCAAGTTCCGTTTCTGGATTTGGGTTGTTATCTCTTAAGCGTGTAAATATTTCTGTGCGCTTGGCTTTGTTCATGGTTAAACAATTTTACCTGTTACACGTACGCGTTTCGAACCTGCAACAACCGGTTCTTTTTTCTTGTTTTCGATGTCTTTTAGCTTGTCATCAATAATATTTTTAAGCGCAATTAATAGCCCCATGCCCACAAACGCGCCAGGCGGTAAGATGGCGAATAAGAAATCTGGGTAATCAGTGAATAGGGTGATTTTCCAAGTTTTTGCGCTTTCACCAAATAACAGTTCCATATTCGAGAACAAGGTACCTTGGCCAATGATTTCTCGCATGGCACCAAGGATGACCAATACAAGGGCAAAACCCATTGCCATCATGAAGCCGTCCAGTGCAGACGGCAAAATAGGATTTTTAGCCGCAAACGCGTCGGCACGACCTAGGATCGCGCAGTTAGTCACAATCAGTGGAATGAAAATACCCAGTACCGTGTAAAGCTCATAGGTATAAGCCTGCATGAGTAATTCTGTGCAGGTGACGTAAGACGCAATGATCATCACAAACGCCGGTAAACGAACAGCAGCGGGTACGTAATTGCGCACCATGGAAACCGCAATGTTTGAGCCCACTAATACCAACATGGTGGCTAAGCCTAAACCCAGTGCGTTCACCACGGTGCCGGTGACAGCTAATAATGGACACAAGCCTAATAGTTGAACTAAGGCTGGGTTGTTGGTCCATAAACCGTCTTGGGTGATTTGCCCGTATGATTTTGTGCTCATAACGCATCTCCAGGCTGTTTGGTTTGTGTGGTTAATGTGGAAAGCACTGCTTTGTCTTTTTCAAACATTACCAGCGACTGTTTAACCGCATTGATGACGGCACGTGGCGTAATGGTGGCACCGGTGAATGAATCAAATTCACCGCCATCTTTTTTAACTTTCCATTTTTCAATATCAGGGTTGGTCAATGATTTACCATTAAACGATAAAATCCAGTCTGACTTTTTAAGTTCCACTTTATCGCCAAGCCCCGGTGTTTCTTTGTGATCTACGACGCGCACACCGGCAATGCTGCCATCTTGCTTAATGCCCACCAATAACTGTATGGCCGTTGTGTAGCCGTCTGGGGCAGTTACCGGAAAAATATAGGTGTGGGTATCATTGTTTTTTTGCGCTAGATGCAATTTTGCATCGTCGGCAATTGGGCCTAGATAATTAACATGTAAGTGTTGTTTGCTTTGCTCTGAATTCAACTCGATATAGCTATTTAAAACGTCATTATCCACTTGGTTTTCAGGGGTGATTTCGTACAGGGCTTTGGCTTGTGCTTGGGCAATGTTTTCATGAATTTGCTCTTTTGTGCCTTGTTGTACAATGGCAATCACACCAGCCGTTACGAATGCAAAAATCGCTAAGCCCATTGCATTTTTAGCGATGGACTGGCCAAGACTCATTTCGGCTTTTTCGTTTTCATTAGTCGTCATGTTGAATCCTAATCTTTCTTAGCCAAACCACGTATGGCTTTTTTATGACCATAAGTACGAGGTTGAGTGTATTGGTCAATAAAGGGTGCCGCAAAGTTCATGAGTAGTACCGCAAACGCCACAGCATCTGGGTAAGCGCCCCAAGTACGAATCACGTAAATTAAAATACCGATTCCCGCACCGTAAATGATTTTACCCAGGTGTGTGGTTGAGGCGGAAACAGGGTCGGTGGCAATGAAAAAAGCACCAAGAATCGTCGCACCGCCTAACATGTGAAGGGTCAATGGTACATAGCTGTCATTGTCCCAGCCTAGAATGCTTGAGCAAAGAAACAAGGCAACCAATAAGCTTGCAGGGATGTGCCAAGTGAAAATCTTTTTCCAAATTAAATATAAGCCGCCTAATAAAAAGCCAAGGCTGACCCATTCCCAAGCCAGCAAGATTTGCGAGTGCTGTGCGCCTTTAAATAAAGGGTTGGATAAAATTTCATCAGCGGTTGAGATCGCCACTTGGTGTTTGTACTCATCCAATGGCGTGGCCATGGTGAAGGCATCAATGGCCTCGCGAGAAGAGAAAATAGCAGTGAAGGCATCATCAAATGAAATACTGTTGCTCAGTAGTTCGCTGGGTGCGCTCCAAGATGTGGTCATGGGCAATGGGAAGCTGACCAGTACTAATGCAAAGCCTACCATGGCGGGGTTAAATGGGTTTTGCCCAAGGCCACCATACAGGTGTTTGGCAACAATGATGGCAAAACCGGATGCAATGATGGTTACCCAGTAAGGCGCATAAGGTGGCAGTGATAGCGCTAATAAAATAGCGGTTAACAAGGCACTGTAATCTTTCAAATAAAAACCAATTGGGCGTTTGCGAAGTTTTAAAACTAGGGCTTCGCAAATGATGGCCGTGGTGCCCGCAATGGCAATTTGAATTAAATGACCAGGGCCAAAGAAATACGTCAGTGCGATAATGCCGGGGATTAACGCTAAGATCACTGTGCGCATAACATCAGCCGTACTGAGCGGGCGAGTAGCGTGTGGCGAACTAATATTTAACAGTTTCATAGGTTTGCCTCGGCTAATGCTTTTTTAGCTTCTTCTAATTTGGTTAGTTGTTTTTCCAGCCCAGTTTCGAAAGCGGATAGGGTGTCGAGATTTTGCTCTTTTGCCATCTCTAGTCGCTCTTGTGCTTTGTCCACTCGAGTTTGTGCAGCAAGCACCTTTTTCTTAAGTTGTTCGACATCGGCTGCTTGTTGACTGGCTTGCGTCACCGGTGTGTTGTTGAAGTCAATCAAGGCTTGCTTGGCTTCTTCGACACGCACTTGTTGTTTTTCAACGGCTACTTTCAGCATCTTAACTTTGTCGCTATTGGTGTTCATGGCCTCTTCGAGACGTTTTTGTGCGGTCACCAAACGAGATTGTGCAAGGCCCACCTTGTTTTGCATGCGCTCAGGTGTCATCTCCATGTCAGAAGCGCTACTTGCCGGAGTGGCTTTCGCTGCTTTTTTGGCTTCTGCGATGGCCTTGGCAGCCTCTTTCATTTTTTCTTGGGCTTTTTTCAATGCGCCGTCTAATAATTCAGCCTTTTCTGTCTCACCGGCTTCTTGCGCCGCGGCGATTTTTTCTTTGGTCTTTTTAATGGCGGTTTGTGAGGCGTCGAGTTTTTTCTGCAGTAATTCTAGATCTACAGAAGGGGCGCTTGCGGCGGGTTCACTTGTGGCAGGTGTATTAGCTTCGGCGGCTTTTTTCTCGGCTTGTTTTTTAGCGGCGGCTTCTGCACGGGCTTTGCGCTTGGCTTCTTTTTCAGCGGCTTCGCGCTCTTGGCGTGCAAGGCGTGCTTCAAAGCGCTCTTTGGCGCGATCGCTTTTTTGCTTGTCTGCGTTAGCTTGTTTGATCTCGCCTTTGGTATGGCGGTAATACTGCACTAACGGAATGTTGCTTGGGCACACATAAGCGCAGGCACCACATTCGATACAGTCGGCAATGTTATGGGCTTCAGCTTGCTCAAGGTTGCTACTTTTAGAGAACCAATACAGTTGCTGAGGGAGTAATTGTGCTGGGCAGGCCTCGGTGCACATGCCACAGCGGATGCAGGCTTGCTCCATGGCTGGGTCTGGCAGTTCTTTTTTGCTTGAAGCAATAATGCAATTACTGGCCTTAACAATGGGTGTGCTGGTGTCTTCTAGGGTAAAGCCCATCATTGGGCCGCCCATGATCAAGCGGTGTACTTTGCTCGCGTTGGTTTGCGCAAGTTCTAGTAAATGACTAACAGGTGTGCCAAGCAACACTTCAAAGTTCTGAGGTTGGTTGCAGGCTTCACCTGTGATGGTGGTGACTCGGCTGATTAATGGCTCGCCCTTGCTAACTGCTTTGTAAATCGCAAAACAGGTTCCTACATTTTGGCAAACCATACCGATATCCGATGGTAAGCCGTCGGCGGGTACTTCTTTACCAGTTAGAATTTCAATAAGCTGCTTTTCGCCACCACTGGGGTATTTAGTGGGTATGGTCACCACTTGAATATTAAAGGTGTTGTCTTTGAAGTGTTTAAGGGCGTCTTTAAGCGCAGCGATGGCTTCTGGCTTGTTGTCTTCAACGCCAATCAAGCAGCGCTTAGGTTGAATGATGCGCTCAAGAATCTCGATGCCCTTAATAATACCGTTGGCCTGTTCACGCATGAGCATGTCATCAGAGGTGATATAAGGCTCACATTCGGCAGCGTTGATGATCAGTGTGTCGATTTTACTTGGATCAGCGGACGCTTTGACATGGGTCGGGAAGCTTGCGCCCCCTAAACCGGTAATACCGGATGTTTGAATCTTATCAATAAGGGTTTGAGGCTCGGCTTCTAGATAGTTGTCGATGCCTTGAATGTCGCACCATTTATCGTCGCCATCGAGGGTGATTTCAATACAAATATCACGCATACCGGACGGATGAGCGATGACGCGCTCTTCGATTGCGGTGATTTTGCCAGAGCT
>JBNMQC010000091.1:0-9681 GCA_051277445.1 Bermanella sp.
ACTTTTGTCGTGGCTTGCTTCACTTTAGATGGAAGTTCTAAGCCGTTTAATGTGTCGCTGATTTCATTCAAGGCGTTTGCTGAGCTAGAGTCTGGCTGGGCAATCATTTGTTTTGCTTGATCGATTAGTTCGTTTGCTTTGGCAATGTTCTCATCAAAATACTGTTTGCGAGCTTGGCTGGCTTCGTTACGTTTTTCGAACAGGGCGTCACACTGCTGGCGGAAGTCATTCCAAAGCTGACGCTCAGCACGGCCCGCGTTGCCCTTTTCTTTCCACTGGTTTTGAATGGTTTTGCATTCCTCAATGGCTTGCTGAATGTCTTCAGCTTCTTGTAAGGCTTTCACTTCATCGATTAATGCTTGTTTCTGTGCGGCATTTAACTTGAAGTGCTCAACCAACTTGCCATGAATATTGTGAGTTGCGTCGTGAAAACGCTGCATAATGGCTTTTTTATCCGTGTGATTGACGGGTGAGTACTTTTTAAATTCGTCGTGTGCTTTGTCCAGTATTTGCTGTACTGACTTCCAGTTTGCATGATCCCAGTCATTGCTTGTGTAAAACTGCTCAAGTTGCTCACAAATAATGGTGCGTTGCTCTAGATTGTATTCGCGTACTTTTGCCATTTGCGCGAAATGCACTTGGCAAGGCTCATAGGCGGTATCCGATGCTTGCTTGAATTGTTGCCATAGCGCTTGTTGTTGTTTTTGGTCTGGTAAGCTACCTAACGCTTTCCACTGATCTTGTAGAACACGAATGGCATCGGCTTTTTCTTTTGGGCTGATATCGGCATCAATTAGCGCATTCATGTCTGCGCATAACTGCTCAAACTTGGGTAGAGTGGCAAACCCCTGCCAATCTTTTAGCTCATTAAACGATTGTGTTAATAGCTGGAATTGAGCATTCAATGATTTTGATTTGCTAGGATCAATTTTTTCCAGTTGCTTACGAATAGACACCTGAAGCTGTTTCGCTTCTTTTACATGACCTTGTGTGATGGCATTTTCATAGTCACTGAGTGTGCGTTTAGCGGTATTGATGACGCTTTTTTCGTCTTTTTGTAATGACGATAAGGCATTTTCAATTTCATTTTTTAGGCTTAAAACGCTGTTTAATAAGCTATTTACGGGGAAATCAGTCGGCCAGTTAACACTTTTAATGATGCTGTTAATGTTGTGTTCTTGTTGTTTTAATTCGCTTAATGATTGATCTTGAAGCGCAATTTTAACAGGCTCTAAATCGATACTGCTGGCATTTAAAAAGTCCAAACTAGCTTGTAGGTTAATTAGGGGTTTAAGTAGGGCTTCATATTCTGTTTTGATTTGTTTATCGATCTCGTTCGATAGTTCAGACGCCTCTTTCCAGCTGCCCTGAGCGTCATCTAATATGTGTTTTAAAGCATCGTTTGATGCAACAGCCGATTTACACTGTCCATGCAGCTCACTAAGTTGCGCAATGGCATTAAGTTGTAATTCTTGAGACTGTTTTTTGGCAGCTTGGGCGGCGTCTATTTCGGCTTGCTGCTGCTGGTGTTCCGCTAATATGTGTTCACAGCTTGAAATAGCGTGTTCAAATATCGCTTGTTGTTGTGAGTTAACGTCATTGGCGGGCCAAGATTGTTTTAGCAGTGTGATTTGGCCTGCGTAAGTTGGGCTAAATGCCTGCTGCGTCAGCTGTTGTGCTTGGTTCAATAACTGCTGGATTTTGGCGTCCGATTGTTCTTGAGCGATGGCCTGTTCGTTAAGAGCCGCCAACTTTTCTTTGGCATGACGAACCAGTGTTTTATCTTTGTTTAAAAAGTGCTGCTCGATGGCTTTTAATTTCTCTTTTGACGTGATGTATTGCGCGGCAAGCAGGCGGCTTTTGGCGCTGGCAGAGGCCATGATGAAATCAAATAGGGCGCTTTCATCTTTGATTTGATTAATGGCCGCTTGCGCTAGCTCGGCGTCATTGGCAAAGGTGGCAACGGTCATGAGCTGTTGTGCATTTTCAATGTTTTTTAGAGCCGCTAATTGTTGTGCGAGTTCATCTGACTTAAGTAATACCGCTAGATACTGGCTAATGGCAGCTTGTTTGATGGGGCTGGATTTGTCATTGAACAGCGTGGGCAGGCTTTCGAGGTTGCTCAGCAGGCTAATGGCTTTTAGGCGAACCGCTTCATTTGAGTCTTGTTTGGCAAGGGATTCAATAACAGCGGCGTCATTAAGTTGGTCCAGTGCTTGTAGGCGCACATTGGAGTCGGCATGCTGCCATTTAGGTGCAAATAGGTTTTTTAGAAATGTTGCCATGGTGTCCGCCTAACAAGAGCCAATATCACTGGCTGAATACGATATAAAGGGGCCTCATTCTACTGACAGAATGAAATGAGGCAAGCTTTGTACATAGGTGCCAGTTGCACTTGGGCTCTGGTAATTATTAGCGGCTTATACGACAATCCCTGTAAATATAAAAACAACAATAAAATGATGCCTGTTTCCATGCTACGAATTCTTAGTTTCCTCTTTATCTGTCTAGGCTTGTACGGTTGTACCGCCATGGGCACACAAACCTTGCCTTATGATGTCTTGGCAAAAAAATACACCAACCAAGCCAGTCGTTATGTGGATGTAAATGGTTTAACCATTCACTATCGCGACGAAGGCAGCGGTCCGCCTTTGGTCTTGTTGCATGGTGTTGGCTCGTCACTGCATACCTGGGATGCTTGGGTTAAGCAATTAAAAGGGCAGTACCGCATCATTCGAATGGACCTTCCGGGTTTTGGTTTAACAGGCCCGGATACAGCGCCGAACCAAGAAACCGCGGAATACATGGTGGGCATGCTGGATGGATTTGTACAAAAATTAGGCATTAATCGCTTCTTTTTGGCGGGAAATTCACTGGGTGGCTATTACGCTTGGAATTATGCAGCGGTGCATCCTGAAAAACTTTATAAAGTGGCGCTAGTCAGTGCTAGTGGTTATCCGCAAGACATGCCGTTTTGGCTTGGCTTTGCATCCTTTCCTGGTATTCACTGGATTACGCCGTATGTGATGCCTCGCTTCATGCTAAATTGGACCGCAGAAAGCGCCTATGGTCATGAAGAAGTACTGACGGATGAAGTGAAGGAACGCTACTTTGATATGAGCCAGCGCCGCGGTAATCGCGAATCTTACATCACCCATTTTCGTCAGTTACGCGCCATGAGTGATGACGATACGCTGGGTGCAAAAGTGAAAGATGTGCTGGTGCCAACCTTACTTATGTGGGGAGAACAAGACGAATGGATTCCGCTGGATGTCATGCGATTATTTCATCGTGATTTAGCTTATAGCGAATACGTCGTATATGAGGGCGTTGGCCATTTACCCATGGAAGAGGTACCCGTGCAGTCGGCACGGGATGTTAATAATTTCTTTATGTCTGAGTTGCAGCAAGTTAAGCGTCATCCTCAAGAGACCGACATTAAGTTTTATGACGGTAAGCACGATGCCACCGTTGTGTCGCAATCTTCTGATGAGCAGCCCTAACTCAGTTAGGGCTTTGGCCTGTTCCCTGTCTTACATGTTAGAATGCTGGCTGTTTAAATATTACTAAGTGATAGTCGGCATTTTTATGAGCGAATCCATTTTCTGGTACGATTTCGAAACCTTTGGTGCAAGCCCTGTGTGGGACCGCCCGTCGCAGTTTGCTGGTATTCGCACGGATCTTGATCTTAATATTATTGGTGAACCTGAGAACTTCTATTGCCGTCAAGCCGATGATTACCTGCCTCACCCAATTGCTTGCCTAATAACGGGCATTAGCCCTCAAACGTGTCAGCAAAAGGGCATGCGTGAAACCGATTTCATTGCCCGAATTAATGATGTTTTCAGTGTTCCTGGTACCTGTGCCGCGGGCTACAACAGTATTCGTTTTGATGACGAAGTAACCCGTCATACGTTATATCGTAATTTCCTAGACCCGTATCAGCGTGAATGGCAAAACGGCAATAGCCGCTGGGACATTCTAGATATGATGCGCTGTGCATATGCACTTCGCCCTGAAGGCATTAACTGGCCAAAAGGCGAAGATGGTAAAGTCAGCTTTAAATTAGAAAACCTCAGTGCCGCTAATGGTATCGTGCATGAAAATGCTCACGATGCGCTAAGTGATGTTTACGCAACAATCGGCCTTGCCAAGCTGGTTAAAGAAAAACAGCCAAAATTATATGAGCACTTATTTAACTTGCGCCGTAAAGACGCAGTAGCACCTTTATTAGATACCGTGCATCAGCGCCCAATTTTGCATATTTCAGGCATGCTGGGAGTGGATCGTGGTTGTGCGGCCATGATGATACCGCTGGCGGTGGATGCTAAAAATAAAAATGCGGTTATGTGTTTTGATTTATCGCAAGACCCAACGGATTTATTTGAATTAAGTGTTGAGCAAATACAACAGCGCTTATTTACGACAAAAGAGCAATTGGCGACCCAAGGGGTTGAGCGTATTGCCCTGAAAAGCATCCACATTAATAAATGCCCAGTGGTGTTGCCTGGCAAAATGGTGACGCCGCAGATCGCAGAAAAATGGCAGTTAGACGGCAATAAAATGCGTGAACACCTGGCCATTATTAAAGACTATCAAGCTCGTGGGCATAATCTTACGCAAAAATTGCAAGCGGTCATGCACCGTGAATTTGAAGCGCAAACCGACCCAGATGCCATGCTTTATACGGGCGGATTTTTCAGCCCGTCCGATAAAGCGGCCATGGCACAGATACGAGAAGCTCACCCAGAAGCATTGGACGATATGCCGTTTGCATTTCAAGATCGCCGTTTAGAAGAAATGCTGTTTCGTTATCGTGCACGTAATTATCTAGAAACCTTAAATAGTGAAGAACGCGAGAAGTGGGAAGAGTACCGCACGCAAAAATTACTGGGTCCTAATGATGGCCAGTATTTGAACTATGAGCAGTTTGCAAAAGCCATCAACGACGCCGCACAAACAGCGCCAGTGGAGCAACACGAGCTATTGCAAGAACTGGCCACCTATGCGGAAAGTATTTACCCATATTAATCGACTGAAATCACAACACCCATTAACTTAGATTGGGCTGTTGTTATTTAATGAGTGTTTTAATTTGCGGCCAGAGAAAATCCAAAATCAAGGGCTGGGATTTGGCCGTAGGGTGAAGGCCATCTGCTTGAATATATTCACTGCGATTATTTTCACTGATGACACTTTCAAGTGGCGTAAGCATAAAAGGGACGAATGGAACGCTATTTTCTTTGGCTAATGTATCAAAGCTGTCTGTGAACATTTGACCATAACGGCGTCCGTAGTTACTCGGTACGCGAATGCCTACTAATAACACTTTGGCGTTTGCGCGCAGGCTTCTAGTAATGATGCTTTGTAAGTTGGATTGCATTTGATCAAGGGATAGGCCGCGTAAACCGTCATTTGCTCCCAGAGCAAGAACGACTAATCTAGGTTGTGTAAGTTGCAACAATTGGTCAATTTGTCTTAAACCTTCACTGCTGGTTTGACCGCTGATGCTGGCGTTGTGAACCTTAATGTCAAATTCTGACTGATCAATCTTTTGTTGTAGAAGACTTGGCCAGCTTTGTTCAATTTTAATGCCGTAACCTGCGCTTAAGCTGTCGCCCACAATTAATATCGTGTTATTTGTTTGGCTTAATACTTGGGTACTGAAAATCAATAATGCCAATATAACCAATGATTTCATGATATGACCTTATGTTGAGCGAGAGCCTCATGTTAATGCCCATGCTTGGGGTTCGCAACGCCTGATAGGACTCTGCGTTAATATGGGCGATAAATGTGTGTTAAAAGGTCATATCAAAATTGGTCATAAGGGCGTATATTGCGCCGCCTATTTATTGTTTCGCCCAAGAGAATGTTATGTCTGTAGTATTGGAACCCTGGTCATTCCAGATCAAAACTGATTTTTCACTACGTGGCTGGCGCACTCGCTTTAGTGGCAAGCCGGTTATCGTGTTTTTACACGGTAATGGCTTTAGTGGTCTAACGTACAAGCCCATGCTGGATTTACTGGCTGAGGACTTTGATTTAATCATTCCTGACTTACCGGGTCATGGTGACAGCGGTTTAGGCAATGAATTTAACGTGTGGAATGACACGGCTAAATTTATGTCCAGTGTGTTAAATAATCTATCCCATCAGATTCAAGCCACCACGCCAATTTTTGGCCTTGGCCACAGTTATGGCGGTGTAATCACGGGCCTGATGGCGGGTAGCGATGAAAAACGTTTTAAAAAGACCATGTTACTGGATCCGGTTATCTTTTCTAAAGGCATGATCAGCGTCATGGGCGTAAGCGATTTGTTCGGTCTGTTGGAAAATACACCACTGGCCAAGCAAGCGCGTAATCGTATTACCACATGGGCAAGCCGTGAAGAAGCGCTTGAATATTTCCATGAACGCGGTGCGTTTAAAGGTTGGCGTGAAGATGCGCTTCAAGCGTATGTGGACAATGCTCTGGCGGATTGTGAAGAGGGCGTTACATTAAAATGTCCAACCTCAGTTGAGTCGAAAATCTTTGGCAGCTATCCGAAAAAGCTGTGGTCAAATTTAAAGAAAGTGAATCAGCCTTGTAAGATTCTTGTGGCCCAAGAGTCATTTCCGTTTATTGCGCGCTCGGTTGAAAAACTGACTCAGCTACGTGCGTATTCAGCGGAAACGGTGGAGGGCGGTCATTGCTTCATGCAAGAGAATCCTGAAATGGCGGCGGAACACATTAAACAATGGTTCCTAGGAACGCGCATTTTTTAAGCGCATCCCCGCGGCCTGCGTTATTCGCTTAAGATAGCGTAGGTGCCCTCAAACTCAACGGCCGTTTTACCTGAACACTCAATTGTTGCGTTGAGTGTGATGCGTGAGCGGCCTTTGTGCTTAAAGTGTTCAATAAACTGATCAATAACCGTTTGATTCGGTGCACAACAAATGGCTCGAATATCCCCTTGTACGGGTGCCTTGTATTCGATACTGCCTTTTGTCACCACCTGATTGCAATGTATCCCCGCTTCTAACGTTTTTAAATAGGCCATGCCCCAGCAAGCCATTACCGCTGCGTTATATAAACTGCCACCAAAGGCGGTTTGTTTATCATTAATGTTGGGTGCAAGTGGTGCCCGTAGAATAAGTGTCTGGCCATCGTAGCTCTCAACTTCCATTTTCATGAACTGAGTGATGGGCAGGTGAGTTTCAAAAAACGTGGACAGTTGGGCGCTTACGGCATCCGTATTCAAAGGCATAATTACAACAATTTAATAATGTGTTGTGCGGCATTATACGGGGTGATCTTTTGATCTAAAACATCTTGTTGCAATTGAGGCAGTTGCTGTTTGACCTGTGGGTGTTGCTTGAGCTTTAACTCCAGCATCTCTTGAATCAATTTTTTTAACCAGTCTCGGCTTTGTTTCGCGCGATTATGCTCAAAGTAGCCATTCTCTTGGGCTTGGGAATGAAATTCACAAATCATTTCCCAAACATCGCTGATGCCTTTGTTTTCCATAGCGGAGCAGGCCTTGACTTGCGGTGCCCAGAAGCTTTCTTGGCTTAGCAGGTGAAGTGCATTTTTATAATGACTCTGCGTTTGTTTAGCGAGATTAATGCTTTCGCCGTCTGCCTTGTTTATGACCAAGGCATCGGCCAACTCCATAATGCCGCGTTTAATGCCTTGAAGTTCATCACCGGCGTTGGGCAACATGAGCACTAAGAAAAAATCCACCATGGCCGCCACTTCATATTCGCTTTGGCCCACCCCCACGGTTTCAACGAGAATCACATCAAAGCCAGCCGCTTCGCACAGCAGCATGGTTTCACGGGTTTTTTGCGCAACGCCTCCCAGCGCCCCTTCAGAAGGGCTGGGGCGGATGTAAGCATTGGCTTCGCGGCTGAGCAGCTCCATACGGGTTTTATCCCCCAGAATACTACCGCCCCTTAATGGAGAGCTTGGGTCTACCGCGAGCACCGCCACTTTTTTGCCTTGGCGTATCAGGTGCAAGCCAAAGGCTTCAATGAAGGTGGATTTACCCACACCCGGAATGCCGGTAATACCAATGCGTATGCTTTTGCCTGTGTCAGGCAGCAATTCATTGAGTAGCACTTGGGCTTGTTCGCGGTGCTCGTCACGTTTGCTTTCCACCAAGGTGATGGCTTTCGCAAGGGCGCGTCGGTTGCCGGACTTTATTTGTTCGATATCGATCATGTTTCCCACAATGTGGAATGTACTTTATGAAAAAAATGGCTGCGCACCTTGCAGAGCAAGTCATACTTGAAGCAACAGTTAATGGTAGGCAGTGCCCACCCTACGGTTGATTAGAATGCCATTTAGTTTTGCATTTCGTTAATGGCATCTAACACTTTACGTGCGCTCACTGGGATTTTCGTGCCTGGGCCAAAAATACCTTTTACGCCTGCGTCGTACAAGAAATCGTAATCTTGCTTAGGAATAACGCCGCCCGCGATGACGACAATGTCATCAGCTCCTTGTGCTTTTAACTCAGCAATTAAGTCCGGCACTAATGTTTTGTGACCGGCTGCAAGTGATGACACGCCAATGACGTGTACATCGTTTTCAATGGCCTGTTTGGCCACTTCACTGGGAGTGGAAAACATAGGTGACAAATCGATATCAAAACCCACATCGGCAAAGGCGGTAGCAACGACTTTTGCTCCGCGGTCATGGCCATCTTGTCCCATTTTGCACACCAACATGCGAGGGCGACGCCCATGTTGCTCAACAAAAGCTTCAATGTCGGTTTTAATTTGTTGCCAGTCGGCATCGTTTTCATAGCCGGCGCCATAAACACCACTAATGGTGCGAGACTGTGCTTGGTAACGGCCGAATTCTTTTTCCATGGCGTCTGAAATTTCTCCGACGGTGGCGCGTAAGCGTGCTGCTTTTACGCTTAAGTCTAGCAGGTTTCCCTGGCCACTCTTAGCGGCTGCTGTAATGTCCGCTAGGGCTTGCTCAACCGCTGCGCTATCGCGGCTTGCACGAATACTTTCTAGGCGTTTGATTTGCGAATCCCGTACGGCCACGTTATCTACTTCTAGAATGTCTAAATCGTCTTCGTTTTCGAGTATGTGTTTGTTTACACCCACAATCACATCTTCGCCGCGGTCAATGCGCGCTTGTTTGCGTGCGGCACTTTCTTCAATACGCAGTTTGGGTAGGCCTTCTTCTATGGCTTTGGCCATGCCGCCTTTTTCTTCAATCTCTTCAATGAGTTCCCAAGCGCGGTCAGCTAATTGCTGAGTGAGGGATTCCATCATGTAAGAGCCGCCCCAAGGATCAGCCACTTGTGGAATACCGGTTTCCTCTTGGATAATAATTTGTGTGTTGCGTGCAATGCGTGCGCTGAATTCAGTTGGCAGGGCGACCGCTTCATCTAATGCATTGGTATGCAAGGATTGAGTACCACCAAATACGGCAGCCATGGCTTCGATGGTGGTGCGCACCACATTGTTGTAGGGGTCTTGTTCGGTCAATGACCAGCCAGAGGTTTGCGAGTGAGTACGCAGCATGGACGACTTAGGATTCTTCGGCTCAAATTCTGCCATGATGCGATTCCAAAGTAGTCGCCCAGCACGCAGCTTGGCAATCTCCATGTAGAAGTTCATGGAAATGCCCCAGAAGAACGATAAACGCGGCGCAAAGGTATCCACGTCTAAACCTGC
>JBNMQC010000092.1:0-9580 GCA_051277445.1 Bermanella sp.
ATTCATTGTAGGTATAACACTTAATTGGTTATTTGAAATAAGCCGATATGATGATGTGAAACAAAGACTGAATAATCACGCACAAGAAATATCGTTAGAGATTGAATCACTGATTAATAATAAAAGAAATGAATTGGAATCCATGGCGCTAATGCCTGCTTTTCAATCTGCTTATCAGGAATTTTCTAGAACCTTCAACGATGGCGGCATTTACACATCATCCTATCAAGATGTTGAAGACCGCTATATTGATTTCATTGGTAAGATAACCGAGCGAAACGGATTTGATGATATTTTCTTGGTGTCTAATAATGGCTTTGTTGTTTTCTCTCTGCTTTATGGTAAATATCACGGAAAAAACTTACTCAGGGAGCCATTTATCAGTGACTACATGGGGGATCTGCTTAAAAAAACACGTTATCGTTTACAAAGCCAGGTGATGATATCAGATGCGAATCAGCCTGATGAGCCACGATTTATATATTTCTCTTCGCCCATATATCGTGATGGCAAGTATCTCTCAACCCTCATTTCAAGAGTCCCACTATCAAGAATTCATAAAACATTGGAGCGCTCTGGTTTATTAGAAAGCCATAGCTCAATTAGTTTAAGTGAAAGAAAGCCAGATAGCTGGAGTTCACTTATGTTTGATGAGAACAGCTCAGATATGAGCCAAGATCAAGCGAGTCAACTTTGGCAAGATGAGTCTTCAAATTTTATACCGGATGATAAGGTTTTAGTGGTCGCCTCTATTATCCCTTCTATTGCCAGTGTCATGAGATTGGAATATTCAGAGTCCTATATATTAGCACCCATTTTTAGAACAAGATGGGTAGTGATGATGTTTATGATTGCCATGGCGATGATTATTGCGTTGGCTTCTTCCAATATATCTAGAAGCATTACTCGTCCGATCAAACAGCTCAGAAAAAGTTTTAAAGCCCTAGCAGATGGTGAGAAAAATGTACTGGTGAAATCTTCAAGCAAAGATGAAATAGGCGTGTTATTGGTTCAGTTTAATGCCATGGTAAAAAAACTACGCAGTACAGAAAATAAACTGATCGAAACTGAGAAACTAGTCTCTATTGGTAATCTTGCCGCTGGTGTGGCCCATGAAATTAACAATCCTATGGCAATTGTCACATCGAATGTGTCATCCCTAAAAGATTATACAAAAGAGTTAGTTGAGCATCTTGCACAAGTGGATAAAGTTTTAATTCATAACGAGTTGTATGACAACAATACATCAATATCTTTGAATCAAAATGATGTGTCAGGTCTTGCAT
Source organism: Bermanella sp. (assembly GCA_051277445.1). Lineage (GTDB taxonomy): Bacteria > Pseudomonadota > Gammaproteobacteria > Pseudomonadales > Oceanobacteraceae > Bermanella. The sequence goes on from JBNMQC010000092.1 coordinate 1,287, forward strand.
CTGAAGTTGAATTAATTATTGATGAAACCGGTCAGTCATTAACTCGTGTCAAAGATATTGTGGCTAGCATGCAGGTTTTCAGTGAAGTAGATAAAGAAGACCTTCAAACATTTGTTATTAATGATCTGTTAGGTGAGATCATTGAAGAAGTGAAGGAGAGCAATAGCAAAATTAATATCGACAATAATTTCGTGAAATCCATTTCGGTTTATGGGCGCAAAAAGCAACTTAAGATGATGTTCTCACGTTTGATTGATAATGCCATCAAGGCAAGCGATAAGAAAAACCATATAGTGCAAGTTCATGTTGGGGGGAGTGCGGATCAAGCCATTGTTTGTGTCGATGATAATGGTTGTGGTATCGACCAAAAACATAGAGATAAGATATTTGACCCATTCTTCACAACCAGAGAGGTGGGGCAGGGAATTGGCCTAGGTTTGGCTATCGCCTATACCATAGTCGGCTCCCATAATGGCACCATATCTGTGCAAAGCGTTGTGGGTAAGGGCAGTCGATTCAAGGTAGTCTTGCCACAAACCTCAGTAAAGTCTGCCAAAACCGCTTAATTTCTCAGAAGCTTAGTTAAAGTGCGCCGTATTGATTAAGATTACAGGGCACAGTGCATATCCCTAGTCTAAGCTATAGCAATACAAGCGTGTATTAGACCAGAATAATATTTGCTCATGGCAGTCGATAAATGAGCCTTATGGATAAGGATTATGCTCGAGCAGCTTCTTCAGTTTTCGCCTTGGACACTAGTCCTCATTGGCATCATCGTTTTTCTAACGGTGTACTTTCAGTTTTTCCGTTACAGCTCTCGTACTGCAGAAGCTGCCCCTACCATATTAACCAGTATTGGCATCTTCGGTACTTTCTTGGGTGTGGCGCTGGGCTTGAGTGACTTTGATACCGATCACCTGCAAGAGAGTGTTCCTCAATTACTCAGTGGTTTGAAAACTGCGTTTTGGTCGTCCATTGCTGGTTTATTAGGGGCGCTTACGATTAAATTTCGCGCCGTGATGGATGCCACTCATGGTGAAGAGCACCACCAGCGTACCACCAGTATTGATGATCTCAACGACTCCATGCAGGCCATTCTTAAATCCTTAAGTCAGGACGATAACGACACCGCTTATCAACAGATATCATTAATGAGGGCTGAACAGCAGCGTCAAAGTGATGATCTTATTGTTGCCATGCAGCACTACCAAGAAAAAATGGTAGAAGCCAATACCCAGGCATTAATTGAAGCCCTTGCTGTGGTCATGCGTGACTTTAATACCAAAATTGATGAGCAGTATGGTGAGAACTTCAAACGTCTCAATGAAAGCGTGGGCAGCATGTTGCAATGGCAAAAAGAATATAAGCAGCAACTGGTTGAGTTGGCCGATAATCAACAGCGAATTGGCAACTCAATGATTCAAGCCACGGATGCATTTGAAAATATGGTGCACCATGCTGAGTCGTTTAATGGTATCAGTGAGAGTTTGGGTAATATGCTGCAGGGGTTAAATACTCAAAGAGATGTGTTAGATAAACACCTAACAGGGTTAGCCACTTTGGTTAGTGAAGCAGGCCAAGGCCTGCCACAATTAGAAGAGCGCATAACCTTTTTAACCACAGGTCTTGCATCAACCCTAGAGCAATATAATACGCGCATGGAAAACATGCTCAGTAGCACCACACAAAGCATGGCTCAAACCACAGGTAAATTAGGCGAGCAGCTTCAACAGTCTTATTCGCAGGCCTTTGAAAAACTCGATAACCAAATTATGCAAAGCTTAACGCAAAGTGATAAAAAAATTGCCAAGCTTGATGCGGCCCTTGAACAAGAATTGAATAAATCCCTGAAAACCATGGGCCAGCAACTGGGTGCCCTAAGTGAAAAATTCGTACAGGATTATGGCCCGCTCACAGAGCGCTTGCATGAGCTTGTTAAGTTAGCTGAAAACAAAGGGTAATACATGCTAACCGATGAGGAAAAACTTGGGGGAATTAGAGAGCAAGAAGGGCATTGGGTCGCTGTAAGTGACCTAATGGCGGGTTTGATGATGGTGTTTTTGCTGATATCCATCGTCTTTATGATTAATGTCGAATTACAGCAAAAGAAAATAACCGACGTCGCTATTTTGTATGACCATCTCCGCACTCAGCTCTATCAGGACCTGCTTACCGAGTTTGAGCCTGACTTAAACAATTGGGGCGCTGAATTACAAGAAGACTTAACCTTTCGCTTTAATAAAACAGAGCTGCTGTTTGCCAATGGCGAATCTGATTTGAATCCTGAGTTTCAGACGATTCTGGCTGATTTCTTTCCGCGTTATTTGGGGATTATCACGGCTGATAAGTACCGAAACGATATTTTAGAAGTACGGATTGAAGGTCATACCTCCAGTGGCTGGTATGGCGCCATGAGCGATGATGATGCTTATATTTATAATATGGCCTTGTCTCAAGCAAGAACCCGTTCCACCTTAGCCTATTTACTTAACTTACCGGCTGTGACCAATGAAAAGTCTTGGTTGAAAACCTATTTAACCGCCAATGGTTTATCTTCTGCAAAAGTTGTGATGAATGATGCAGGCGTTGAAGATGGTGAGCGCTCTCGCCGAGTTGAATTTAAGGTGCGTACCGATGCCGAGGGCAAGATTGCAACTATTTTAGAAGATGTATTGCCATGAAGTTGATTGACTTCAAAGAAGACGAGCAGCACAATATATTACGACAACGCATGGGAGCTGGTAAGTTAGGCAGTTTTGAATTATTTGATCCAGACCTGCATTTAAGTTGGCAGGACCGCCAGCTATTGGCCAAACAATGGCTGAGTATTAATGGTAATACATTACACACGACCGATGGCTTACTGTATTTTAAAAACAGCCCTGTAGTGGCCAAAATAGACGACACGTTTCATTTTGCACTATGTGATGATATTAAAAAACGCATCAGTAATGGCTTGTTACCTCAAGCAGACATCACAACCGACACGCGTTTGTTAACTGGCGCTGCTAACTGTCCTTATTGTTTACATGCCGTGGGTTATGAAGGGTTTGATGTCTATCGACATCGTCATCAGCAGTACAACGATAAAATCCTCAAGGACTTCCAGTTAAGTCAGTATATTTTCTCAAAATCCTCTGTTTTTAAAGCCTAATGCATTGGCCGAAATGGCCTTTCTCTTCGTATTTAGGTTATGACACACTTGTCTCATTATAAAAATAAATAGGAAAGAAAATGGCTCAGTTCATCAAAAGGGGCAGCGCAGTTGTGCTGTTGATCATCCTTAGTGTCTTCATATACGGCTATATCATATTGCATCAAAGCTTACCGCTATTGGAAGGCGTATTGCCCTATGATCAGCTTGATTCAAACGTCACCATTGATCGAGACACGCAGGGTATCCCTACTATTAAAGCAAGTAGCCGAGCAGATACGGCCTTTGGATTGGGGTTTTTACATGCACAGGAACGTTTATTTCAAATGGATCTATTACGTAAAAATAGTGCAGGGGAATTAAGCGAACTATTTGGTGAGCTGGCACTAAAATTTGACAGTAAGATGCGTCTGCATCAGTTTCGAAAACGTGCTCAGTTAGCAGTGGATAACTTGCCATCCAATCACAAAGCGATTCTGGCGGCTTATACAAACGGGGTGAATGCTGGCGCTGAGCAACTCTCAGCTAAGCCATTTGAATATCAAATACTAAACACAACCCCAGCTCCGTGGCAGCATTCGGATAGTGCACTGGTACTGATTAGTATGTATATCGATTTACAACCGCAGTGGAGTGAAAGTGAGCGATCACTTGGGGTGATGAAAGATGAGCTTCCAGCGGATTGGTTTGCGTTCTTAACCAGTCAGGGCGGTTATTGGGACTCGCCGCTTCAAGGTGAAAACTTATCAGAAAATACAACCATACCGCAAAAGCCTTTGGCTTCATTTTCATTGGCGCAAGATGCACAACTACAAGTGAGTGATTATCAATTCTTTGACCAAATTCATTATGGCTCTAATAATTGGTCAGTCTCTGGTGCATTGACCGAACATGGTGCGGCCATGGTGGCTGACGACATGCACTTGAAGTTACGGGTTCCGAATATTTGGTATCGCGCCAGTTGGTACCTAGAGGATGGCCGTCGCATGACAGGGGCCAGCTTGCCAGGCACACCTGCCATCGTGGTGGGCAGTAACGAACACATCGCTTGGGGATTCACCAACAGTCAGGGGGATTACCATGATGTGATTGTGTTAAAAACCAATGCAGATAAAACTCAATACTTAACCCCAGAGGGTTTTAAAGCGTTTGAAATAGAAACAGAAACCATTGAGGTCAAAGGGCAAGATGCCAATACGGTGGACGTTCAGTTAACTCAGTGGGGCCCAGTGATTGGTGAAAACCAAAATGGTGAGATGCTGGCTATGCGCTGGGTGACTCATGATGTGGAAGGCGTTAACTTTCGCTTATTAGATTTAGAAACCACGGACACGGTGAACGATGCCTTATTAGTGGCAGCTGAATCGGGTGTGCCTGGGCAAAACTTGAATGTGGTGGATAAAGACGGTAACCAAGCTTGGACCATTATGGGTAGATTGCCTCAGCGTTTTGGCTTTGAAACAGGCATGGGTGACAACTTTAATGGTAGCCAGTTACCACAAGATTGGAGCCAAGGCGATAAAGGTTGGAGTGGTTATTTAGACCCTGCTGAGTACCCAAAAGTGGTGAATCCTAAAGATGGCCGCATCTGGACGGCCAATGCGCGCATAGTAAGTGGCGAGCTGCTTAAAAAAGTAGGTGTGAATAATTACGCACTAGGGCCAAGACAAAAACAAATCCGCGATGATATGTACGCCTTAGAATATTTTAAAGAACAAGATTTTTTAAACATTCAATTGGATGATCGCGCCTTGTTTTTACAGCGCTGGCATGAAAAATTATTGAACTTAGTAATGGCGCAAGAAGGTAAATACCCTGATGTGCAGGACGTATTGAATAACTGGGAAGGTCGTGCGAGTCATACTAGTGCCGGTTATTTATTAGTGAAGCGTTTTCGTGAAAATGTAGTGGATCAAACCGCCGGTGAAATTTATCGCTACCTAGAAAACAACAGTAATGAATTTTGGCCATCGGCCATTGATAATTTTGTGGAGTACCCCGTTTGGCAACTGATTACCGAACAGCCTCTGCAACATGTTCCTGCAGGCTTTGATTCATGGAATGCGTTTCTATTGGGTATGTTAGATAAAACCATTTCGGCATTATTAGTAGACGGTGGTGAGCTGGCAGATCAGACTTGGGGTAAGGCAAATACACTGGCGATTCAGCATCCATTAAGCAAGGCGGTGCCCATGTTGGGTTGGTTGTTGGACATGCCGGCGGTGCCTATAAGTGGTGATACGTATATGCCACGGGTACAAAAACCAGATTCAGGTGCATCACAGCGATTTGCGGTAGCGCCGGGCCATGAAGAAGAGGGTTACTTTCATATGGCAACGGGGCAGAGTGGCCACCCACTGTCACCGTATTTTGATTTAGGGCATGAAGACTGGGTTGAAGGGAATGCTTCTGCGTTCTTGCCAGGGGAGAAACAGTGGACATTAACGCTGCAGTCTAACTAATTTAGTTAAGGCAAAAAAAACCGGTATTGAGTGATCAATACCGGTTTTTTTTGCACTGAATTTTTGACTAATCGATTAACCCATATTGATCACGTAATACGTCAATAATCTCTTGTTTTGGGTTGTCAGAAAGATGCAGTTTTTTACCGATGATTTTCTCAGCAATGCCCACATAAGTGTCACTGACTTGTTGAAATACCTCAGCCGGTAATGCATTGTCACGGGCCAATGCTTCGCGCTCATCCATACGATCTTTGTTGAGTAAAATATCTGGGTCAGGAAAGTGATTGAGCAATAATTGACGGAAGCCCTCTTTGCTGTTTTCTACGACCTTGCCTTGTTGGTACTGCGTGCCATCCCAAATACGAGAGCTGTCGGGTGTGCCCACTTCATCCATGTAGATTAATTTCTCTAGGCCGCTGGCATCGGTGACGTAACCAAATTCAAATTTGGTATCTACAAAGATTTGATCAATTTTAGCAAGGGCGTCACTGATCACAGCAAAACCTTCGCTTAATAGTTTTTCGTATAGATCGATGTCGTCTTCGCTTTTTAAGTTAAACGCGGCGAAGTGATCACGAATGTTTTGGCGGCTCACGTTCACATCGTCTTGCTCCGGGACACCCGGAATGCCTTTTAGAATGCCCTTGGTGCTTGGGGTCATTAACAGCTCTGGCAATTTTTGATCCTTGCCTAAATCTTCCGGTAATTGGATACCACAAAATTCACGCTCACCCTTGCTATAAGCGCGCCACATGGAGCCTGTAATGTAAGAGCGGCAAATGGCTTCGATCATCACAGGGCGTGCCTTTTGTACAATCCATACAAACGGATGAGGAATATCAAGAATGTGGCTGTCAGCTAAACCGTTGTCTTTGAATAATTGAAACCAATGATTTGAGATGGCGTTTAACGCGGCCCCTTTACCAGGAATCCCCTGTAAGCCGCCTTCACCGTGCCAGATGCAATCAAATGCACTGATGCGGTCGCTGATGACCATGATCGCCAGTGGCGCGTCAGGGGCCACGTTGTAGCCTTTTTCTGCAATCAGGCGTTTGCTGTCAGCTTCGGTAAGCCAATAAACACTGCGCACTTTACCACTGTGCACCGGCTTGTCGGTACGAATAGGAAGGTCATTATTCACCGCTAATACGTTTTGCGCCTGTGCCATGGTATCCACTCGTAGAAAATAAGGCCGAATTTTAGCAAAGGGAAGGGGGCTTGGATAATGATAAAAACTAAACCCCCCATGATGTTGGTTCATACATGGGGGAGAGGGTGTTAGGCGTAATCGTACTCGCCACCTTTTGCGAGTCCTGCTTGATAAGCGGCGCGGGCTTGGAAGGTCTTGACGTATTTTTGAATATGAGGGTAATCATCGCCGATTAACCCACGTGCAACAGACGCTTCTAGGGGAAAGCTCATTTGGAAATCCGCCCCGGTCATCTGCTCACCACAAAACCAAGTATGGTTCGCTAGGTGGGCTTCGATGTATTTCAGTTGATTGCGAATGTTAGGGGAGACAAAGCTTTGCATGACTTTATCAGCCAGCATTTTAGCCACAGGCTTGATGAAGAAAGGCATAGGCGCCGTTTTCATTTTCATAAACACCAGGCGCATCACCATAGGCGGCATCAGTGAGCCCTCACTAAAATGCAGCCAGTACAGGTATTGCCAATACTGGTCGGTACCTTGCTCGGGTTTGAACTGGCTGCCGTATTGGCTAATCAGATATTCAATGATGGCACCGCTTTCAGCCAGAGTGATGCCGTTAGCGTCGTCTGTAATCACTGGGCTTTTGCCTAAAGGATGAACGTCTCTAAGGCTTTTTGGAGCCAAGATGGTCACTGGATCGCGCTGATAAAACTTAATCTCATAGTCCACGCCAAGTTCTTCTAGTAACCAGATGATGCGCTGAGAGCGGGAATTATTGAGGTGGTGAAGGGTGATCATAAGTGTCTCTTTTTTATAGTAATTGAAGGTGTACGCAGCACCGAGGTTAACGGATTGCCACCAATCCTGCCTAGTTAAAAGATATGGATCAAGATTTAAAGCCGAAAATCTGGCATAATACCCACCCAAAATGTACGTCAATTAAGTGTGATCGCCATGAGTGTTGAACAAGCGTTACTGCAACGCAGTGATAATAAATGTGAGTTATGTGCCGCTACTGAGAATCTTGCGCCCCTAGCGGTAGAACCATCAGATGGCAGCTTAGATCAGAGCATCGTGGTTTGTGAGACTTGCCGTGGGCAAATTGCCGATCAGACGACCATGGATGTTAACCACTGGCGTTGCCTAAATGACAGCATGTGGAACCAAGAGGCACCGGTTCAAGTGATGGCTTATCGTCAATTATTTGCACTGATATCAAAAGGGGAAACCTGGGCGCAGGACAGCTTGGATATGCTGTACCTAGACCCAGAAGTTGAGAAGTGGGCAAAAATGGGCTTGCCGGACGAAGACGCTGAGGCCACCTATGATGTGAACAAAGCGGTACTGCAAGCGGGCGATAGCGTTACCCTTGTGAAAGACTTGGTGGTAAAAGGGGCGAACTTCACAGCAAAGCAAGGCACCTTGGTGAAAAACATCTCGTTAACCAGTAACCCTAAGCATATTGAAGGTAAGGTGAATGGCTCGCATATCGTGATCATTTCTGAGTACTGCAAAAAAGCTTA
>JBNMQC010000093.1:0-9532 GCA_051277445.1 Bermanella sp.
AAAACCATGGTTTGGTGAATATTCACCGTCATGGCCCCGGTTACGACGTCATGATGATGTTGAATGCCGGTGAGAGTGACATCATTTTTAGTATGGATTTGCCTGTTGGCGGTGAAACCTATATGCCTGAAATCTCAGAGCAAATGAGAGCCAAGCGAGAAAGAAGTAGCGCTCCGGGGAGTATTGAAGAAGAGAAGGAATTCTTTAATGAAAAAGCCTTGTCGTTATTTTCTGATGCCACAAAACATATGCTCAGCGCACAGGCTTTGTTTTATCGTAAGTCCTATTGGAAAGCGTTAGAGCAAACTAATAAGGCCATGTCATTGGTGCCATCCTCAGCCCAAGCCCATGCATTGAAGGGCAGCATATATTATAAAATGGGCCGGAAAAAAGACGCCAAGGTGTCTTGGCAAGAAGCACTCAGATTAGACCCCTCTTTAACGGATGTTAAAGAGAGTTTGAAGCTCGTGAAGTAAGGGGTGAAAATGTTAAACCTTCGTCTGTTGTTCTGGATTTTATCGCTTAGTCTGGCTTCGGTGTCACATGGCGCTACAAATGCGCCTGTTGAGGTGCAAACCAAAACAGATGACTTAGAAGAGATACAGCTCAAATCACGCTTAGAAGACAGCCTTGCGCGGGATATACAATCTTATCTTGGACATAATCGATTTATTATTAACGTGAAGGTGAAGCTTGAAAAGATTCGCCAAGTGATTAAAAAAAGCGCGCCACCTGCTAACCAGCCATCTAAATCTTACCAGCCAACATTTTTACCTAAACTGACGTTCCCTGATGCCCCTGAAAGTGAAAATGATGATCAGGTGGAAAGTTTACCGGGTTTGCCCTTTATGGAAATTCCAGGTGATAAAGAAAAAGACGCTGAGCTGCAATTTATGCGAGAGCAAATTGAACGTTTGCAACAAGAGCAACGTCAGCCCCGTTGGCAAGGAAATGAAAATGAATCAGAAAATGCTAATGGCACAGGCACAGAAGAAACCGTCGGAGTATTTAACCGTATTGCCAAACTGACCGTGACGTTGGCAGTAGAAGATACGATTAAAGCTGAGCAAGAAGCATTTTTACGAAATCTTGTTTATCAAAAAGCCGCGCTGAACGATTTGCGTGGCGATGAGTTGAAAATTATTAAAACCCAGTTTTCAGCCTTGCCTATTTCACAGCAAGAGGCTCTAAATATGGCCTCAACGTTTGATCAGGAAACCGCCCCCGCCCAGAGCTGGATGGATGAAAACTTCAATGCATTATTAATTGGTTTATTGAGTTTGCTGGCGTTGTTACTGATTAGTTTGATTATTCTTTCATTTCGCAAGAAGTCACCGCAGGAGCAGGCCTTGCCTACGCCTTCCGCTTTATCAGAGACGGCTTCTGCTCAGCCTTTTGTTTCAAGCGAAAGTGAAGGGCCAGATAATGCGCAAACACTTCAGAAAACCCGTCAGGAGATCATATCACTGGGTCTCGGGCAGCCACAGCATGTGCAAGGCACCATGGATCAGTTATTGGGCCAAGAAGAAAAGATCACGATGGCAGCGTCGATTTATAGAGTTCTGGGGCGCAGCTTGTTTCGTTCAATATTTCCAAATGTAGAGCAATTGCAACTGCAAAGCATTATGGCGCACCTTGCAGATCAGCCACCGGATGACGATCAGCAGTTTCAAGACACTCAAGACTTTTACCAGTTACTGCAAAAAACAGTACAAGAAACGGCAGAGGTTAAGTCTCACCCATTTGAGTTTTTAAGTAAGCTCAATGACAGCCAAGTGTTGTATTTGATTCAGCATGAGGATGCGCGCATTCAAGCATTGATTATTAGTCAGTTGCCAGCTCAGCAAGGAGCGCGCGTGCTAAATCGTATTAACGAAAAACGACAAGCGCAGGTGATCGCGGAGCTTGGACAGTTTGAAACCTTTCCGTTGGATACGTTTAAAGATGTGGCCGACCGCTTAGCGCAGGCTGCATTGAATGTTCCTAGTTTTGAAAACGTCAACGCAGATGGCTTACATATGTTGATGAACATGTTGGATAACATGAACTCGGCAGAAGAAAGCAAAGTACTTAAACGCTTGAAACAAGATAAGCCTGATACCTTCTATAAATTACGTCAACAGTACTTTACCTTTGCAGACGTGTTAAAAACACCAAAACAAATATTGAGCAATGCCCTTAGGGAGGTAGAGCGAAACTATATTGGGCGTGCCATTTGTGGCACCCCGGATGAATTTAAAATTCATGTTTTGTCATCCCTCACACCTAAACTGAAAGCTCTGGCAAAAGAAGATTTAAAACGTTACGAAGGGCGAATTACGGCAAAAGACATCGAGCCTGCCCGTAAAGCGATTGTGCATAAGCTGCGTGAGTATATTCACACCGGTAAGTTTTCTATGAACGAGTTACAAGCGCATAAGCAGGCTGAATCATGATCAGCTTCAGTACATTAATTGGTATCACCGCAGGGATTGGCCTATTTATATTGGCCATTATGAGTAGTACCGATAATTACATGATGTTCTTAAGTCTGGCCAGCGCCATGATGGTGATTGGCAGTACGTTTGCTGCATCGCTGATTAGTTTTAGTTTTTTAGAGGTTATGCATGCCATTAAAGCCATGTTTCAAACCTTGGCAGCAGGGCGAACCACTCAAAGTCATTTACGAGACCTGGTACAGCGTTTTGTGGAGTTCAGTCGTGTTTATCGTGATGGCGGTATCTCTGCTCTTGAAGACAGTTTGACTGCTAAAGAAAAAAAAGATGAATTCTTGTCTCTTGGTTTAGAGCTAATGGGGTCTGGTTACAAGCAGGCAGATATCCGCGTCATCATGGGCGATGCCATGGACAGCCATTGGCAGCGACAAAGCCTAGAAGGAAAGATTTTAAATACCATGGGGGTATATGCCCCGGGCTTTGGCATGGTGGGCACAATTGTAGGTTTAATCATTATGCTCGATAACATGGGTGATGATATGGCCAACTTGGGCAAAGGGCTGGCCCTTGCCTTGATCACCACACTGTATGGGGTGTTATTGGCGAATCTGTTGTTTAAGCCTACTGCTGCTCAGGTCACAGAAAAGCAAGAACAAGAGTATTTTCGTAATCAACTCATTACAGACGGCTTTGTATTGTTGGCAGAGAAAAAGGATGCCCTAGTCATGCAAGACCGACTCAATGCCTACGTGAAACCCAGCAAGCGCTTTACCATAGTAGAAGCCAATGAGTGATAAAGCTTATAAGCGGGGACTAAGACGTCGCCGTGCCACATTCGATGCGGATGGCGAGGGTTGGATCGTCACTTACGCCGATGCCATTACCTTATTATTGGCATTTTTTGTCATGATCTTATCGGTATCCGATCTCAATCAAGGCAAGATCGAAGCCTTAAAAGAAGGCTTGGCCAGCATCATTTCCGGCAAGCAAGCCGAAACCCCCTTTAACGATATTAAAGACGCCCTAGATAGCATCGTTCAAGAACACGATATGCAGGACAATGTGACGGTGGATATCGACATGAAGGGCGTTAGGGTAGAGTTTTCGAACTTCTCTCTTTACCAGTCAGGCTCTGCAGCCATCAAACCTGAGGCCCTACCTATGTTGGCTGAAGTGACGAAGGTCATTAAGGATACCAGTTCAGCCACCCACCTTATCGAAATTGAAGGGCACACAGATGACGTGCCCATCAGTACTGAACGTTTCCCGTCAAACTGGGAACTGAGCGCCTCTCGTGCCAGTAATGTGGTGAAATACCTGATGGGGAAAGGCGTTGAAAAAGAACGTTTAAAAGCATCCGGTTACGCAGATTCCCGCCCAAAGGCTAAACTGGAAGAGGGCAAAGCGCTGACAGAAGAGGACCGCGCCGCCAATCGCCGAGTGGTGATTTATGTGCGTCGCTTCTAAAAATGCGCTTTTAACGGGATGGTTTTGTAAAAAAATGTGTATCTGCCTGAATATAGGGCAATCTTAATTTACCCAAGGGCCTTGCTCTGGTAGACTGCAACGCCATCTCGTTACGCACAAATCCAACTTCTTTTTTCGGATTCACCTATATATGTCGACTCGTTTTATATTCGTCACAGGTGGTGTTGTGTCCTCATTGGGCAAAGGCATCGCTTCCGCTTCTCTTGGCGCTATCCTTGAGGCACGGGGACTAAAAGTTACCATGCTCAAGTTGGACCCATACATCAATGTGGACCCAGGCACCATGAGCCCGTTTCAGCACGGTGAGGTATTTGTTACCGAAGACGGCGCTGAAACCGACCTAGATCTAGGTCACTACGAGCGCTTCATTCGTACCACCATGGGTCGTCGCAATAACTTCACCACAGGTCGCATCTACCAAGACGTATTGGCTAAAGAACGCCGTGGCGATTACTTGGGTGGCACGGTTCAGGTGATCCCTCATATTACGGATGAAATTAAACGTCGCGTATACGAAGGTGCCGAAGGCGCTGATGTGGCATTGGTTGAGATTGGCGGTACCGTAGGTGATATCGAGTCTCTTCCTTTCCTAGAAGCGGTGCGTCAGTTAAAAGTGGAGTTGGGCAGCAAGCGTGCACTTTCTATGCACTTAACCCTAGTGCCGTATATCGCCACAGCGGGTGAAACCAAAACTAAGCCAACCCAGCACAGTGTTAAAGAGCTGCGCTCCATCGGCTTACAGCCAGACATTCTAGTATGTCGTTCTGATCACCGTATCGACTCAAGCTCTTTGCGCAAAATTGCGCTATTTACCAACGTTGAAGAGCGTGCGGTTATTCCATTAGAAGATGCCGACACTATTTACCGTATTCCTGATCTTCTATTACAAACGGGTCTAGACGAGTACGTAATCGAAAAATTCGGTCTTGAATGTGACCCAGCGGATCTAAGCGAATGGGATCAAGTGGTTGATGCCAAGCTGAACCCAGAAAAAGAAATTAATATCGCCATGGTCGGTAAGTACATGGAACTGCTTGATGCGTATAAATCACTGATCGAAGCTGTGGACCATGCTGGCCTTAAAAACCGTACCAAGGTCAACATTGAATACATCGATTCTGAAATTATCGAGCGCGATGGCTGCTCTATCCTAGAAGGCAAAGATGCCATCTTGGTGCCGGGTGGTTTTGGTAACCGTGGCGTTGAAGGTAAGATTCGTACCGTTCAATTCGCCCGTGAAAATAAAATTCCTTATCTGGGTATCTGCCTAGGTATGCAAAGTGCGGTTATCGAATTTGCCCGTAACGTATGTGGTCTTGAAGATGCGCACAGTACTGAATTTGCCCCTAAAACCACGAACCCTGTTGTTGGTCTGATCACTGAATGGACCACAGCGGAAGGTGAAACCGAAGTGCGCACCGAAGACAGCGATCTAGGTGGCACCATGCGTTTAGGTGGTCAAGAGTGTCGCCTTGAATCAGGCTCTCTATCTGCACAAGCATACGGTACCGAAGTGATTACTGAACGTCACCGTCACCGTTATGAAGTGAACAACAACTTCCTCGAAACCCTAGAGAAAAATGGCTTGCGTATCGCCGGTCGCTCTATGGATGGCAGCTTAGTTGAAGTGGTAGAAGTGATTGATCACCCTTGGTTTGTGGCGTGTCAGTTCCACCCTGAATTTACGTCTACGCCACGTGATGGCCACGGCTTATTCACTGCGTTTATTGCTGCGGCAATCAAACAAGCTGGCAAAGCATAATTTTTTACGATTAACCGTTATTTGATTCGATATTGGAGATTATCTCACTATGGCTAAAATTATTAATATTAAAGCCCGTGAAGTCATGGACAGCCGTGGTAACCCAACCGTAGAAGCCGATGTTTCTCTTGAAGGTGGTTTTTTTGGTACTGCCTGTGCGCCTTCTGGTGCCTCTACGGGTACTCGTGAAGCACTTGAACTGCGTGATGGCGACAAAAGCCGTTACATGGGTAAAGGCGTATTAAACGCAGTGGCTCATATCAATGGTGCGATCAAAGAAGCGCTATTGGGGATGGATGCCACCGATCAACGCGCACTTGATGCGAAAATGATCGAGCTTGACGGTACTGAAAACAAAGAAAAATTTGGTGCCAACGCCATTCTTGCGGTATCTCTAGCAGCTGCAAAGGCCGCTGCTAATGCAAAAGGCATTGAATTGTACGAACACATTGCTGAACTAAACGGTACCGCGGGTAAGTTCTCTATGCCATTGCCTATGATGAATATCATCAATGGTGGTGAGCACGCAGACAACAACGTGGATATTCAAGAATTCATGGTACAGCCGGTTGGCTTTAAGTCTTTTGGTGAAGGCCTACGCGCTGGCGCTGAAATCTTCCACAACCTTAAAAAAGTGCTTCAAGCAAAAGGCTTGAACACAGCGGTTGGTGATGAAGGTGGTTTCGCACCTGACCTAGCCTCTAACGCAGATGCGTTAGCCGTAATCAAAGAAGCGGTTTCTAACGCCGGTTACGAGCTTGGTAAAGACGTAACATTGGCATTGGATTGCGCGTCTTCTGAATTCTACAAAGATGGTAAATACGATCTAGCGGGCGAAGGCAAAGTGTTCTCTGCTGAAGAGTTCTCTGATTACCTAGCTGAACTATGTGACCAGTACCCAATTGTATCCATCGAAGACGGCCAAGACGAAAGCGACTGGGCTGGCTGGAAATACCAAACTGAAAAGTTAGGCGCGAAAGTACAATTAGTGGGTGACGATCTGTTCGTAACCAACACTAAAATCCTTAAGCGTGGTATTGAAGAAAACATCGCAAACTCTATCTTGATCAAATTCAACCAAATTGGCTCTCTAACTGAGACCCTTGAAGCGATCAAAATGGCCCAAGACGCGGGTTTCACGGCGGTGATTTCTCACCGTTCAGGTGAAACCGAAGACACGACTATTGCCGATTTAGCGGTTGGTACCTGTGCCGGTCAAATCAAAACCGGTTCACTATGTCGTTCAGACCGTGTAGCTAAGTATAACCGTCTGCTTCGCATTGAAGAGCAGTTAGGTGACAAAGCAGTTTACAACGGTCTTAGCGAAGTGAAAGGCCAGTAAGAGCCACTTGCGTAGTTGATACCCGTTCTTCAGAGCGGGTATTTCTGCACCAGTGATGCGCTTATGAACAATTTGAGCGCCGCTTATTTAAAGGGAAACTTAGGTTTCCCTTTAGCGCATCTAAGCGTTGGGAATAATAGTGGCCATTGCCATACATTCGCTCACCAGAAAAATGTATGAAACTTTTCTGCACACTATCTTAGGTGTATAAAACACTTGTACGAGGGCGTAAGCGCCCAAACGATAATCGGATAACGATAATAATATGGCCCTTGCAGACGCAATCAAACAACATGCTTGGAAACCCTTAGCCCTGGTTATTTTTGTCTGGCTGCAATATCAATTGTGGTTTGATGACACAGGCGTGCTGGCCAATTACGCATTAAGTGATCAGATAGAGAACCAAAGTGAGCTTAATCGAGCCAGTAAAGCGCGCAACCAAGTGTTAGAAGAAGAAATTTGGGCAATAAAATCTGGCATGGAAAGCATTGAAGCCAAAGCCCGTAAAGAATTAGGTATGGTGAAAGAAGGTGAAACCTTTTTCATCATCGTCGACCCGGACAATAAGCATGAGTGAGTCGTTATTCGCAGTGGTGCCCGCCGCAGGCATTGGTTCACGCATGCAAGCGGATCGCCCCAAACAGTATTTAACCATACTGGATCAAACCATTTTAGAGCACACCCTTAACCGTCTTCTAGGGTTCTTACCGCTTAATAAAATCATCCTACCGATTGCCAAACATGATCCGTATTTCCCGTTATTACCTTTAGCTCAGCACGAAAAAATTGTGACCTGCGAAGGTGGGGCTGAGCGATTTGAATCGGTGTTGAATGGTTTGAATCAATTATTAGAGATTGGCGCTAGTGAGAATGACTGGGTCATGGTGCACGATGTGGCAAGGCCATGCATTACTCACAAAGATTTAGATACCTTGTTTGCACAACGCAATGAACACGGTGCTATTTTAGGTATGCAGGTTCGTGACACCATGAAGCGCTGCGACGATAGTGGCCGTATTTTAAAAACCGTTGAGCGCGAACATCTTTGGCATGCATTAACCCCTCAGTTAGCGCGCATTGGTTTATTAAAATCGTCAATTGAAACATGCATAACTGATCAGCACGGTATTACGGATGAGGCCAGTGCGCTTGAATATTGTGGTTATCAGCCGTTAATGGTGGCGGGTTTGCCGAGCAATATTAAAGTGACACGTCCGGATGATCTTGCCATTGCGCACACTTTTTTACAGGAAAATACATAATGACGTTTCGTATTGGTCATGGTTTTGATGTTCATAAGTTTTCAAGCCCCAAAGACGAGGCCGTCATTAAAATTTGTGGCGTGGCGATTCCGTATGAATGTGAATTAATCGCCCATAGCGATGGTGATGTAGCTTTGCATGCTTTATGCGATGCCTTACTCGGTGCGGCGGCACTTGGTGATATTGGTCATCACTTTCCGGATACAGACCCTGCTTTTAAAGGGGCTGACTCTCGGGTTCTGCTGCGCACGGTAATGTCTGAAATCAGTAAAAAGTCGTACACGATTAATAACGTGGACATCACGATTATGGCGCAAGCGCCAAAAATGGCGCCCCATATTCAATCCATGCGTGAAACCATTGCCGAAGATTTATCACTGGATATTGATCAAGTGAATGTAAAAGCCACCACCACCGAAAAACTCGGTTTCGTGGGGCGTAAAGAAGGCATCGCAGTAGAAGCGGTTGCTCTGATACAAAAGCAGCAGGCCAAATAAACCCATGACAGATTTAACCCATGACTGGCCAACGGCTTACCCTCCTTTAGATGTGAGTGCTGAATTTCGCACACACGATGAAGACTTTTTAGTGAGCGAAATCACCAATCGAAAGCTGCACGAAAGTGGCCCTCACCTATATTTGCAAATCGAAAAGCGTGGCACCAATACGCAATGGTTGGCTCGTCAATTAGCCAATCATGCAAAACTGGATCTAAAAGACATTGGTTTTGCCGGTTTGAAGGATCGTCACGCCATTACACGACAATGGTTTAGTTTACCCATTAAAAACAGTGAGCCGGACCTTACTCACCTGTTTAATAAAGATGAGTTTACGTTATTGGCGAAAGGCTATTATGGGGTCAAATTAAAGCGTGGTGCGTTGGGCGGTAATGCGTTTCGTATTGTGCTGCGAAATGTAAAAGGCGATCAAGCCAAGATAAACCAACGTTTAGAGTTGATTCGTAATCAAGGCGTCCCCAATTATTTTGGTGAGCAACGCTTTGGTCGTGATTTTGAGAATGTGAAACAAGCGCTGCACTTTTTTGAAACCGGTAAGCGTCCACGTAATCGTCAAAAAGCCTCCATGTATATGTCAGCGGCTCGCTCTTACTTGTTTAATAATATGTTAGCGCAGCGCATTCAGTCGAAGTGTTGGGATCAACCCATGGAGGGAGAAGTATTTGGTTTTGCGGGAAGCTTACGGGGATTTTCTCAAGAAAATACCGCTGAAGAGCGTGATCGTT
>JBNMQC010000094.1:0-9449 GCA_051277445.1 Bermanella sp.
CATGGCACTTTCTAGGCCATCTAGAATGTGCGTACGGTGCTTAATTTTCCCTTGCATGACGTAAGGTGCCAATTTTCCAATGAGTTGAGGCACTTTATCGAAGTGGTCAGGCATGGTGTAACCTTGAATGGTTAAACGTTTTTTAATGATGTTCATCCAGTTAGGGCCCGGGGCAGGGGTTTCACTGGTGTAATCGGCGATCATGCCACAAACCGCAATGCGGCCATGGGCGTTCATGCGTGCAAAAATATGCTGTTGAATGGGGCCGCCGGTGTTTTCAAAAAATGCATCTATACCATTAGGGGTTAGTTCCGCTAGCTTGGCTTCAAGATCATCGGTTTTATAGTTGATGGCACCATCAAAACCTAGGGTGTTTACAATCCAGTCGGCTTTCTCATCGCTGCCCACGACACCAATGACACGCATGCCATCGGCTTTCGCCATTTGACCCACAATAGAGCCAACTGAGCCTGCTGCACCCGTCACAATTAAGGTTTCATCGGCTTTAGGTTGGATGATGCTCATACCTTGCGTGGCCGTTAAGCCAGGCAATGCAAAGATAGAAAGAGCTGTTTTAGCATCGACGCCATCCATCACTTTGTTAAAGCCTTGGCCGTTACTTAGGATGTATTCAGCCCAGCCAGTCATGCCCATGACACGATCACCCACGTTAAAGTCCGGGTGGTTTGATTCCACTACTTCACCTAGGCCGCTTGAACGCATCACGGTGCCTAACTCAACCGGTGGGATGTAGCTTTCAGTATCTGGGCTCATCCATCCCATCATGGCGGGATCAAGGGACATATGGGTTTGCTTAATAAGAATTTGCCCAGGGCCAGCCGTGGGCACCTCTTTGTTAACCACTTCAAACATGTGTGGGCCAATTGGGCTGCCATCTGGGCGTTTTGTCAGATTGATTTCAGTATATTGCGTCATGATGTTTCCTATCTCGATTTGTTCATGTTGAGAAGCGCTTTATTGCAGCTGATATTACCCCTTTAAATGGTGAGATATAGTGGGTTATTTGCTAATCTTTATTGCTATTAAGACAAAAAAGGTGGGTTATGGATCAGCTAAGAGCCATCCGGTACTTCATTGCTGTGGCTGAGGGAGAGAGTTTTTCCACTGCGGCAAAACAGTTTGATGTACCTGCGTCTTCCATCTCTCGACGCATAAGCGACCTTGAGAGCAGTCTTGGCGCACAGTTACTTAAGCGCACCACGCGCATGGTGCACCTCACTGAGATCGGTGAAGCGTATTACCGGCAAGTAAAAGACATTGTTGGCCAGCTTGAGCAAAGTGACCAAACCGTTCGCAGCTATCAAACCAAGCCCACGGGGCGATTAAAAATCAGTTCCATGGTGGGCTTTGGTGAGCGCATCTTGATTCCCCTGATGGATGAATTCAGTGAACGCTACCCTGATATTCTGTTAGATGTGGTGCTCAGTGATGAGTTATCGAGCTTGTCGCGGGATGATGTGGACATTGCTATTCGTGGCGGCTACGCCCCAAATGAGCGAGTGTTGGCGGTAAAGTTAATGGAAAACCAGTTTATTCCAGTGGCCGCCCCTGCGTACTTAAAAACATATGGTGTGCCTAAAACCACTGAACAATTAAAACAGCATCGTGGGCTTTTCTTTAAAACCCCAGCAGGCCCCATCCCTTGGTTGAGTGAAATTCATGGGCAGTGGCAGCAGGTGGCGCCGCCGGCTGCGATGATTACAAATAATGGTAAGTGGCTGGTGGATCAAGCAATAGCGGGCAAAGGCATTTTGATGATGCCGTATTGGGTGCTTAAGCCCTATTTAGAATCGGGGGAGCTTATCCAATTGAAATTTGATCAGCCTTTAGATATCACCCAAAGCGCCAATCTGGCGGTGTACATGTTGTATCAAAAATCCTCATACGGTATTCCTAAAATTAAAGCGGCGGTGGATTTCATCGCAGCAAGAGTTAAAGACCGTTACCACGTTTAGCGCATCTTTTGCTGTGCCCCGTTTAAATTGTTCTACACTGAAATAATGTTTATATGTGTGATGACGAGGCCAGCATGTGGTTTAAAAAACAGGAAGTGGTAGCCGATCCGGAGCTGATCAACTTAAGAGATGAAGTCGCTCATTTGACCGCGGAAAATCAGCGCCTTTTGGCAGAAAATAACCAACTTAAGGAAAAAGCCGCCACTGGGAAATCGGGCTTTGTTCAGTCAAAAGAAGTGTTTAGTACCTTACTTAATAGTTTCCGCGGGGTGTTAGGTATACGTGAATCCATTGCCAATAGCGCTGATTCGTTTCGCAATCAAAAAGTGGGTATCGAAAGCCAAAGCGTGGTGTATGACGAAACCTCGCACATGCTGCAAGAAACCATGGAGGGTTTGGCCGGTATTGCATCCAATGCACAAGAAAACTACGACCAGGCAGTAAAACTGCAAAATTCCGCCACTGAAATCTCTCAGTTTACAGAGATCATTAATAACATATCTGAGCAAACAAACTTGTTGGCCTTAAACGCCGCCATTGAGGCCGCTCGTGCTGGTGAAGCCGGTAGGGGGTTTGCGGTGGTGGCCGATGAAGTGCGCTTGCTGGCACAAAAGGCAGGGGAGTCCAGTTTGAAAATTTCCGAGCTGGTGGATCGAATTGAAAAAGACACCAGCCAGACGCAAACCATTATTCAAAAGAATTTAGAGAAGTCACAGCAATTAAGTGCATCCTCTGAAAAAATTGTCGGCTCGGTTAATGGTGCCTTGGATTTAGCTAAATCCATGGAAGGCATAATTTCTCTTGAGAGTAATCGCGTGTTTATTCAAACCGTAAAAATGGATCACCTGGCATGGAAGTCAGAAATCTATCGGGTGTATGAAGATCGATCTTATGACCCCCATGGCTTATCGAATCACCATGATTGTCGTCTTGGTCGCTGGTATTACCAAGGAGAAGGGGCTGAGAAATACGCAAGTTTAAAAAGCTATCAAGACTTAGACCAAGCCCATGTGAATATTCATCAGTACGGCCTTGATGTGAAAGAACATGTGAAGCAAGGGGACTACACCAAAGCCTTGGAATACTTAAAGAAAATGGAGGCTGCGAGCGATCAGGTGATGACCTGCTTAGACCGCATGACAGATGAAATGGAGCGCATGAAATAAATATGTAGCCCCATAAAAAAAGCCTCATATGAGGCTTTTTTTATGGGTGTTAAACAAGATCACGTTTGGCCATGTGCGCCTTGTAGGCTTTTATGTTTTTCTTATTAGCGAGCTGATCCTGAATGAGCGATAACCAATAAGGCCGATTTGGTTGCGTTGATTTGCCCTTACTTAAGCGTCGTAGTTGCATGCGGACTTGTGCCATGTTGGCCACTGAGGCGAGGGTTTTATTTTTCCACGTGATGGGTTTGAGGGCCGCGCTGGCTTGCTCGTTTAGATGTTTGATCCACTTATTAGTCAGGCTTGGGTCAATGGCAAGAGCCGTGGCCATGCCAGCCATGGCGATCCCTGAGGAAATGACTTGTTCGGCAATGGCTAAGCGGCGAATACCGCCGGTAATCATTAATGGCACGTTCACCTTGTTGACCATGGATTCTACCAGTTCTAAAAAATACGCTTCGCGTGCCAGTGTGCGACCATCACGGGACTGGCCTTGCATGGCAGGGGCTTCGTAACTGCCGCCGGATAATTCAATCAAATCTACGTTAAGCGCTTCTAATGCTTGTATTACATACAAGGCATCCGCTTCACTGAATCCGCCTTTTTGAAAATCAGCGGTATTAAGTTTGACTGCCACCGCAAAATCAGACTGGGTTTGAGCCTTAATATTTTTGATGATTTCTAATAATAAACGCGCTCGGTTATCCAATGAGCCTCCCCATTGGTCCTCACGCTGATTGCTTAGTGGTGACAAGAATTGGCTTAATAAGTAACCATGTGCGGCATGCACTTCAACGCCACGAAATCCACTTTGCTCTGCAAGCTTCGCGGTTGTGGTGAATTGCTCAATCACACGTTCAATATCCTCTTGCGTCATGGCCACAGGATTGGCAAAACGGGCTGTAAACTCACCTAGGTTCATCTTGATGGCAGATGGCGCCAGTGCGGTTTCGTTCACGTCTTTAGGCACTTGTCTGCCAGGGTGGTTGATCTGCATCCAGCACTGGGTGTTATTTTGTTGAGCCACCTGAGCCCAATGTTTGAAGGTGCTCAGGTCAGAGTGTTTATCTAACACGATGCCGCCAGGGCCTGTCATGGCGTTGGCATCCACCATGACATTGCCAGTAATGATGAGCCCCGTACCGCCTTCAGACCAAGCCTGATATAAGTTGAAAATGGCTTGAGAAGGGTTGCGAGAATTCGAGGCCATGTTTTCTTCCATGGCGGCCTTGGCAATACGATTTTTAATGACTTGCTGATTGGGCAAGGTTAATGGCTGGGAAATGTTCATCATTTGGCTCACTTGTGTTGAATCTAGGATAAGCATAACCTTAAACCTAGGTTTAAGGTCAACAATGTTAAGTGTGCCAAATGACAATGAGTACACTGGCGCATTAAGGGGGATGTTTTGAAGATTGGTCAATTAGCGAAAATTACAGGATTGCCCGCATCGAAAATTCGTTATTACGAAAGCCAAGGGCTTATTCATGGTGTGCGTTTGAGTAATGGTTATCGTGAATACGAACAAGACGTGGTGGATAGAATTGCCATTATTCAAAATGCGCAGCAGTCGGGCTTTACCCTTAAACAAATAAAAGGCATTTTGCCACAGCCAGACGGTCAGTGGCCCAAAGACCAATTGGCCATCATGCTAGGTGAGCGTATTGATGAAATAAAAGCCTTAGAGAAAACCTTGAAGAAAAATCGCGAAAACCTGCAGCGCATTTTATTGCAGATGCATGATAAAAAAGAAGACGTAAGTTGTATTGAGAATGCGAAGAAATTAATCGGCTAAAACAATAAAAGCCTCATAAGAGGCTTTTATTTTCAGTGAATGCAAACATCTCAATAATTATTCAGACGTTAACAAATATTCCATCAATGCTTTTTGTGCATGGAGACGGTTTTCAGCTTCATCCCACACAACCGCACGAGGGTCATCGAGCATGTCATGGCTAATTTCTTCGCCACGGTGCGCGGGTAGGCAGTGCATGAAGATGGCATCTTTATCGGCAAGATCCATGACTTCTGGGCTTACTTGATAAGATTTAAACACCTTCTCACGGGCTTTTTGTTCTTCCTCTTGGCCCATTGAAGCCCAAACGTCCGTGACTAAAAGGTGCGCGCCTTTGGCGGCTTCTTTTGTATCACGCACAATGCGAACGCGATCTTTATTGGCTTCCATTAATTCAGGCATAGGATCAAAGCCTTCAGGGCAGTTAACCACTAAGTTGAAGTCAAACTGACGAGCCGCATTAATATAGCTGTGGCACATGTTGTTGCCATCACCCACCCAAACCACGGTTTTGCCTTGAATGCTGCCGCGGTGTTCTAGGTAGGTTTGCATGTCTGCTAATAACTGGCATGGATGGTATTCGTCGGTTAACGCATTGATCACAGGCACGCGAGAGTTTTGCGAAAACGTCTCAACAATCTCATGACCAAAGGTACGAATCATAATGATGTCGCACATGCGTGATAACACTTTCGCGCTGTCTTCGATTGGCTCGCCACGACCCAGCTGTGTGTCACGGGATGATAAGAAAATAGCTTGTCCGCCAAGTTGCGCGATGCCTGCTTCGAAGCTGACGCGGGTGCGGGTGGATGATTTTTCGAAGATCATCCCCAGTGTTTTATTCTTCAGTGGTTCATACACTTCACCGCGTTGATGAATGGCTTTCAATTCGATCGCGCGGTTAATCAGCATCTCAAGTTCAGATGGTGTGAAGTCTAGTAACGTTAAAAAATGTCGATTTGCCATAGTCTTGGCCTTTTTATTTTTGTACTGCGAAGTAAGCCGTGATTTGTTCCGCTGTTTTTTCAGCGATCAAATCCGCTTCTTCATCGGTTAGAACAAAGGGTGGTAACAAGCGCACCACATTGCCGGCAGTCACGTTTAACAATAAACCTGCCTCTAAAGCAGACTTCATAATGCCTGCTGCGTTTTCTTCGGTATTTAGGGCAATACCAATCATCAAACCCTTACCACGGTATTCCTTTACATAACCGGTTTGGTCTAAATGCTGTTGCAATTGCTTGCGGATGCGATCGCCAAGTTCACTGACCCGTGCGCATAAATTCTCTTGGGTGATGGTGTCGATCACGGCGCAGCCAGCAGCACACGCTAGCGGGTTGCCGCCATAGGTGCTGCCATGGGAACCGGGCTGGAGCACTTCAGCCGCTTGGCCTTTCGCTAAACACGCGCCAATTGGCACGCCGTTGCCTAGGCCTTTTGCGGTGGTCAGTACGTCTGGGTGCCAATCAAAGTGCTGGAACGCAAAGTACTCACCGGTACGGCCATTACCTGTTTGGATTTCGTCCAACATTAATAACGCATCGTTAGCCGTACATAAGGTACGCAGGCCATTCATGAATTCATCGGTTGCTGCTGTCACGCCGCCTTCACCTTGAACCGGTTCAGCCAATACCGCCACAATGTTTGGGTTGGTTTCGAATGCTTGCTTAGCCGCTGCTAGGTCGTTGTAGTTGATACGCTGAAAGCCATCGAGTAACGGGCCAAAACCGGCTTGGGCTGCTTTGTTGGCCGTGGCGGTTAATGTTGCCATGGTACGACCGTGGAAGGCATTTTCCATAACAAGAATAGTGGGCAGATCAATACCTTTGTTATGGCCAAATTTACGCGCAATTTTAATGGCCGCTTCGTTGGCTTCCGCACCAGAATTGCTGAAGAAAACGTTATCCATGCCGCTGATGGCGGTGAGCTTTTCAGCCAGCTCTTGTTGGCGACCAATACCATATAGGTTGGAGGTATGGACCAAATTGCCAGCTTGCTCGCAAATGGCTTGGGTAATGGCAGGGTGGCCGTGGCCTAAGCCGCACACGGCAATACCGCTTAACGCGTCTAAATACGCGCGGTTATCTGCATCATAAACGTATGCCCCTTTACCATGGGTGAAAGTGGCGGCTAAACGTCCGTAGGTGTTCATAATAGGTTGCATATCATTCCCCAGCAGCCTAAACGCAAAAAGGCAGCGATGTAGGCCAAAACCCTCTAAACAAGGGAGGCTTACCCAGATGCTGCCAAAAATTCAAGGCAAGCATCATACATAACTGGTACGTGAATACAAGCAAGTGCCTAGCCTCCATGATAGGTGTACCGGCCGGACTTAATCCGGTGAATTGTGATTTATCAGGATTTAATGTGTCGATGATTTGTTTTATCTGGCGATGATTTGGCCGCGGTATTAGTGCCATGGATGAAGCAATATGCAGCTTATTCAGTGCCATCCCAGAAGAAAACCCCTTATGATTTTTAATCCAAAAGATGCATGAAGTTGTTGATATAGGTGGCGTATGAAAGATTTGTTTGATGTGGCAGGTAAGGTTGCGGTGATCACGGGAGGCTCTCGTGGTATTGGCGCCATGATGGCGCAAGGTTTATTAGAGAACGGTGCCAAGGTGTATATAACCGCACGCAAAGAAGCCGAATTAAATGCGGCGCAACAGGCGTTAAGCAAGCTGGGCGAGTGCATTGCCATTCGCTCAGATCTTTCAAGTCATGAAGGGGTAGTGGCTTTTGCCGATGAAGTGAAAAAGCGTGAACCGCAAATTGATATCTTAATTAATAACGCGGGCGCTTCTTGGGGGGCTGCTTTTGAAGACTTCACTGAAGCCAACTGGGATAAGGTGATGGATCTAAACGTTAAGTCTCTGTTCTTTTTAACCCAGCAATTATCACCGGCTTTAAAAAGTGCCGCCACCGATGAAGACCCAGCGCGGGTGATTAACATCGCATCGGTTAACGGCATCACTCACCCAGGCATGCAGACCTACTCTTACTCATCCTCTAAGGCAGCGGTTATCCATTTAACCAAACATTTAGCGGTGGATTTAGCCAAAGATAATATTAATGTGAACGCCATTGCGCCAGGTTTCTTTCCAAGCAATATGACGGCCTTTTTAGCCAACGATGCCCACATGCATGATCAACTAACGGGTCACTTGCCGCGCGGTCGAATGGGGGATGCGAAAGATGCAGCCGGTGCAGCTATTTATTTGTCCTCACGAGCCAGCGCATGGATGACAGGCAATACCTTGGTGCTCGATGGTGGCCAAGTGGCCGCAGCGGGTTCTTCTGACGTGGGTCATTAAAATAGGCATTAACGGTTTTATTTTTATTTACCCGAAACAAAAAAAAGCGCGACAGGTGTGTCGCGCTTTTTTTTGTGCTCATAGCAGTATTTATTAATAGCAGTATTTCTTAAGCGGTGTAGCGTTTAATTAAACGCTTACCCAGTTGCGACATGTGCACTTGATCTGGGCCGTCCGCCAAGCGAATGGTGCGAGCGTAAGAGTAAGAACGTGACAGGAACGTATCTTGGCTTAATCCCATGGCGCCGTGCAGTTGCATGGCTCGCTCAATGACATTGATGGCCATATTCGGTGCAATAATTTTGATTTGAGCAATCAACTCCTGTGCGACCTTGTTGCCATACAAATCCATGGCGTTGGCGGCTTTTAATGTGAGCAAGCGCGCTTGATCAATCTCACAGGCACTGCGCGCAATGTCTTCGCGTACAGAACCTTGATCCGCCAGCTTGCGCCCAAACGCCACGCGGCTTTCTGCACGCTGGCACATGGCTTCAAGGGCACGTTGCGCTTGTCCAATTAAACGCATGCAGTGGTGAATACGGCCAGGCCCTAAGCGCCCTTGCGCAATTTCAAAACCACGGCCTTCACCTAAAATAATGTTCTCAACCGGTACGCGCACATTATCAAACACGATTTCAGCGTGGCCTTCAGGGGCGTCATCCCAACCCATGACATGCATGGGACGAATGACATTCACGCCTTTGGTGTCCATGGGCACTAAAATTTGCGATTGCTGAATGTGACGGTTCTCGTTATCTGGGTCTGTTTTACCCATCACAATCATGATTTTGCAGTGTTCATTCATGGCACCAGAAATGTACCATTTACGACCGTTAATCACGTACTCATCACCGTCGCGCACAATGGAGGTTTCAATGTTGGTGGCGTCACTGGATGCCACTTCTGGTTCGGTCATGGCAAAGGCTGAGCGAATCTCACCATTGAGCAGGGGTTTTAACCATTTTTCTTTTTGTTCATCCGACGCGTACTGCGCAAACACTTCCATGTTGCCAGTGTCAGGGGCAGAGCAATTAAACACTTCAGACGACCAAAGACAGCGCCCCATGATTTCTGCCAGTGGAGCATACTCAAGGTTATTTAAACCAGCGCCGTGCTCTGGGTCAGGTAGAAATAAATTCCAAAGCCCGGCCGCGTTTGCTTTTGGTTTCAGCTCTTGAATAATCGGGTGCGTGCC
>JBNMQC010000095.1:0-9417 GCA_051277445.1 Bermanella sp.
GTGCCATTAGCTCGCCAATTTGTTGCGCGCTAAAACCTTTGTCATCAAGGAATAACCCCCAATAAGGAGAGATACAGCCTAATAAGGCGAAGTAGAAAAAATAAAACGAGGACAGGCGCCAATACGGCACAGCAGCATTAGCAGGCATGATTCAATACGTAAGAATTAAAAGCAAACAAACAATGAGACATAATTAACTCTTTTAAAACAACTGTGGGAGGATGCTTGAGCGCGATAGTCTTATCGCACACAAGCACCCTCCCACAAGTTTAGTTCAATCAATTACGCTTGAGGTGGAATCACTGGGGTTGTGCAGTTCACATCCGCGTTTTGACCGCGATGACGTAAATAATGATCCGCCAACACAATGGCCATCATGGCTTCTGCGATTGGCGTGGCACGAATCCCCACACACGGGTCGTGGCGACCTTTGGTGATCAGCTCAGTTTGCTCACCATTCACATCAATGGTTTTGCCCGGCACCGTAATACTAGACGTTGGCTTAAGCGCAATATGCGCAATGATGTCTTGGCCAGAGCTAATGCCGCCCAATACACCACCAGAGTGGTTGGACAAATAACCTTGTGGGGTCATTTCATCACGATGCTCAGAGCCTTTTTGCTCAACCACATCAAAGCCATCGCCTACTTCAACGCCTTTCACCGCGTTAATACTCATCAGCGCATGGGCTAAATCCGCATCTAAACGATCAAAAATCGGTTCACCTAGACCGGGTTTTACACCAGTGGCCACAACGGTGATTTTGGCACCGATGGAGTCCCCTTCTTTACGCAGGGCGTTCATGTAGGCTTCCATTTCTGGCACTTTGTCGGCATCTGGGCAGAAAAACGGGTTTTGACGCACTTGCTCCCAATCAAACTTTTCCGCTTTAACTGGTCCAAGTTGGGATAAATAACCACGTACCTCAATGCCTTTGGCCGCTAAGAACTTCTTAGCAATGGCACCAGCGGCCACACGCATGGCGGTTTCACGGGCGCTTGAGCGGCCACCACCACGATAGTCACGGAAGCCATATTTTTGTGTATAGCCGTAATCAGCATGGGCTGGACGGAATTTCTGCGAGATATCGCCGTAATCTTTTGAGCGTTGATCGGTATTCTCGATGATCATACCAATGGGCGTACCCGTGGTTTTGCCTTCAAAAATACCGGATAGAATTTTCACTTGATCCGGCTCGCGACGTTGAGTGGTGAACTTAGACGTACCCGGCTTGCGCAGGTCTAGCTCTACCTGAATCTCTTCTTCTGTAATCTCAATGCCTGGAGGGCAGCCATCCAAGATACAGCCTAACGCCACACCATGGCTTTCGCCGAAGGTCGTAACGGTGAATAATTTACCAAATGAATTACCAGACATAAGTAAACTGCTTATTAACTAAAAAATTGGACACATTATACACGGAAGTGATGCTGATGCGCGGCCAGTTGTTCTCGGGTAAACACAAACACCCCGTCGCCACCATGCTCAAACTCCACCCAAGTAAACGGCACTTGTGGGAATTGCGCTTCAAGGTGAATCCAAGAATTGCCCACTTCTACCACCAAGACCCCTTCTGGGTTCAAATAATCACAGGCATTGGCCAATATTTGACGGGTGATATCCAAGCCGTCATGACCACTGCCTAAGCCCATTGCTGGCTCGTGCTGATATTCGGCTGGCATATCCGCTAAGTCTTCAGCATCCACATAAGGTGGGTTCGAGAGGATCAAGTCGTAGCCAGGTTGAAGGTTTGAAAACAAATCCGACTCAATGGCCGCCACCTGATCAAACAATTGGTGGCGCTCTATATTGATCTCAGCCACATTAAGGGCATCACGGCTTAAGTCGGCTAAATCTAACTGAGCCGCAGGAAAAGCTTGTAAAGAGGCAATCCCGATACAGCCACTGCCACAGCATAAATCTAATACGCGATTGGGTTCTTTGCCATCCATCCAAGGGCTCACACGATTTTGAATGATTTCTGCCAAAGGTGAGCGTGGCACCAAGACCCGTTCATCCACATAAAATGGCAAACCACAAAACCAAGCTTCGTTTATCAAGTAGGCCACTGGAATGCGCTCATCAATGCGGCGCTGAATCAATTGCGCTAAATGTTCACGCTCAGCGGTTATTAGACGACATTGGGCTTGCTGAGGGCTAATTTCAAAGGGCATTTGTAAGGTGGCGGTCACCAGCAGCAAGGCTTCATCCCAAGGATTATCGGTGCCATGACCGTAATACACCCCTTGGCGTTCAAATTCACTGGCCGAGAATCGTACCCAGTCAATAATCGTAGGTAGCTGCTCAACCGCTTGTTGATAGATATTCTTCACAGGACGTCTCTTGAAAATTTTGCGCAGTCTAACCTAAAGCTGACCGTATGTATTAGATTCGCCTCGCTCAAGCCCCTCAAGGGCCCTGCAAGCAATGTCATAACCCAACTGTATCTGCTCGTCGGCACGATAAAACTCATGAAACCGAATGGAATCTTTGGGCATACGGATTAACAAATCTGGACGATAACCGGCAATTTTATACTGGGTTAATGAGGACTGCATGGCATCAAACATCTGATACACCACACCCAGCTTCCCTAAGTTGGCATTCAGCGCTTCTTGAGTTTCATTTTCATCATTACGCTCAAAAAACTGCAGAGTTTTCGATTTCACCTGAGCAAACCAGTTGGTTTTATCCAATTCATGGGCCGCTTTACGCGCTTCGTCTTCTTCGACACTTCGCCCACCCGGCATAGGCACTTCCGCACTTAGGTCCACCGCAATAATGTAGTCAGAGTGGTCACCAATAACAGGCGTGATAGGCAAGGGATTCAGCACCGCGCCATCCACCAGCACTCGCCCATCTTTAATGACGGGCATCAATAACGACGGTATCGCGCTGGATGCGCGCATGGACTCTTCAAGGCTGCCTGCCGTAAACCAGATTTCTTTTTGTCGAATTAGGTCCGTCGCCACGGCCGTAAACGGAATGCTTAAATCTTGAATCTGAATGCCATTGAGCATTTGTGAAAGGCGATTAAATAGCTTGTCGCCTCGAATGGCGCCATTACTTAAGAAGCTGATGTCCACCAATTTAAGGACATCTAGATAGCTTAAAGAGCGGGTCCATTCTTCAAACTCGTCCAATTTACCGGCTGCATAAAAGCCCCCCACCACGGCGCCCATCGAGCACCCTGCGATGCTTTTGATGTTGTAATCTTTTTCGAGAAGCGCGCGTATCACTCCGATATGCGCATATCCGCGGGCTCCGCCGCTGCCTAAAACAAGAGAAATTGACTTCATTATTTTTTAAGTTCTACCAATTCAATTCGATCTGATAATGATTCACGAGGCATCACCGCCCCAGCACCATGAACATATAAGTTTTTAATAAACCCACCGGCCTTAGCGACCTGATCCAATAGACTATTAGCTTCGTTTTGGGTTCGTTCAATCAGCGCTTGATTCTCCATTCCACCATAGCGATGAACCACCAAGGCAAAGCGCTTATTTGGGTTATCTTGCAACAATTGTTTGATCCAGCTGACTTGAGAGTCCCGTAAGCGAGCCTTATCGCCCAACAGGTTCAGCACAATATGACCTTGATCGAAGAGAGTTTGAGCTTGCCCTTTTTGTACAAAACCATCCAGTTTTTCTACTTGAGCCTTATCCAGTTCAATTTTCTCAACATATGCATACACTCGCTTCGCACTTCTGGCTGAAGAGTAGACAATCCAAACGGTCGGACGTTTTTCATCACTTAAACCGATCCAATAGAATTGCTCACTGTCTCGACCATACAAAATGGACTGCTCAAATACCTGATTTGCAAAGTCATTACTCAAACCACAGCCACGCCCTTCACATTGGAATAAAGTGGTGGTTTTGGTGGCTAACTGATCTTTTAGCACGTTAAATGCTTCATCACTGGTATGCCCTTCTGGTAGTTGCCACAACCAGTGGGTAATCTTAGCTGAGACTCTTACCTCCGCTTCGGGTTTCATTGCCCCACTGATTCGCTGGATAGCCCCCAAAACAACACGATGATCATTGTCTTGTTTGGCGCCGTCACTTTTCAGCTTACTTCCAGTAACAGGGTCGAGCGCCCAAGAGGATTGAGCAAGCAGGATTAAACATAATATCTGAACAAATTTTGTTACCATGTGGCTACCTTGAACTGTATTTTTTAAATAACGTATTAACTTAAACTGAACCGGCATATTGTGAAAGCGTCTTTAACTTATTGTATCTATTGCACCTTACCAACACACTATTGTGTTTGCCAGTATGCCCCTAAAGTATCCCTTACAACACCCTGCACGTTACTTTATCACCCGCAAGAATATACTAAGCGCAGCAACACCGGGCGTTTATTAAAAAAAGCCTGTCATATCCATAGCAACAGCTGGCACCGCTTAAAAAATCCCGAGTTTGAAGAGCAGTTTAAACATTTTGCGTTGCTCTATCCGGCTAATACAGAACCCAGCACCTCCAACCAACCCCTAACTGATACGTGCTCAACCCCAGATGAAGATCACTCTCATATCGAGGGATACTTATTACTGGACGCCACATGGCAGCAATCCCAAAAAATGATGCGCCAAAGCCCTTGGCTCGCTGCCCTGCCAAGGGTAAGTATTGACGCGCCACCAAGCCAATATCGCCTAAGGCGCAATCAAAGCGAACAAGGCCTGAGCACACTAGAAAGCTTAGCGTATTTGTTAATTGAGCAGAATCAAAGGAATTGTGGTCTAGAACTGTTACAATTTTTGCAATGTTTTCAAGATGCCTTTTTAAAGGCCAGACAAGCTGGACTACTTAAGTAATGCGACTTCAACACCCTTTTAAAATCAGCCTTTTATTTTCAAGTATTTTGGCCATCTCAGCCTGCCAACTCAATACTCAGCCACAGCCTATTGCCGAGCCTGCTTTAACCCAAGAGCAGATCGAGAACCAGCAACAAATGGCGCAAACCCTCATCGAGGATTACAGCCACTGGCAGCTTTCAAGCAGCCCCATGCTGCAAGCCTATCGTGGCCTAAAAACCAACTACGCCAAATGGGATGACATCTCGGATGCCTATCAAGATGAGCAATTAGCGCAGGAACAAGGGTTTCTCGAGCGCTTAAACGGCATTACCTTACGTGCCCTTGATCAACAAACGGCCTTGAGCATTCAATTACTGAAAGATCAGATTGAGCAAGATATTCAACACCATGCGTTTCGTTTCCATAATTTTCCTGTTAATCAAATGTATGGACTACACAGCGAGATTCCTAACTTCTTAATCAACATCCATCAGGTCGAGACCATTAAAGACGCTCGGCACTATACCGATCGAGTAAAAGGAGTTGATGCCCTGATCAATCAGCTCATCGAACAACTGGAACGACGAGAAGCGAAAGGCATTCGCCCACCTAGCTTTGTCTATGATGCGGTCATTGAAGCCTGCGAATCTGTGATTACCGGCTACCCAATTGAGCGCAGCAAGATTCATAATATTTTATGGAGCGACTTCTTACAGAAGATTGAAAAGCTAGGGCTGTATGATTCCAGCGCAAAAGTATTAAAAGATCGATTAGAGTACTACCTAAAGCGTTACTACAAGCCCGCTTACAGCAAACTTATTGCCCACTTAAAGCAACAAAAGGCACTGGCCAGCAGCGACACAGGTATGCATCAATTTGAGGGCGGCAAGGAATATTACAACCTGCGCTTACAAGCGATTACCACCACCCATTTAACCGCCGAACAAATTCACCAGTTGGGGCTAGATGAAATCGCGCGCATCAAGTTAGCCATCACCAACCTATTGCCCAAGCTCAACCAGCCAAGTTTAGCGGCTCTGTTTGATTACACCCGCACCGAAAAGAACCTGTATTTTGAAAACAATCAAGAAGCACTGGCCGCCACTAAAACTTACATCCAGGATATGAATCAAAAACTGCCCAAGGCATTTAAAGATATTCCAAACATTCCCATGGAAGTATTAGAGGTGGAGCCTTATCGTGAAAGCAATGCACCTGTGGCGTTTTATCAAAGCCCAAGTGACGACGGTAAACGCCCTGGGCGTTATTACATGAATGGCTCAAAACTCAATGAGATGCCCGCATTTCAATTTGAAGCACTGGCCTATCATGAAACCATTCCAGGCCATCACTTACAGACGATTTATGCACAACAGAGTAAAAACATCCCTGAGTTTCGTCGTCACAGTCATTTCACGGCTTATAGCGAGGGCTGGGGTTTATACGCCGAAACATTGGCAAAAGAGTTAGGTGCCTATCAAGACCCATGGAATGAATACGGCCGCTTGCTGATGGAGCTATGGCGTGCAAACCGTTTAGTGATTGATACTGGCCTGCATTATTACGGCTGGGACATCGAGCAAGCATTAGCGTTTCGTTTAGAGAATACCCCTTTCTCCAAGGAAGACTCATTAAATGCCATTAAACGTTATTTGGTTATGCCAGGACAGGCAACCGCTTACAAGGTTGGACAGCTCAAGTTCTTAGAATTAAAACAACTTGCTGAAAAAGAATTAGGCTGGAAGTTTAATCTTCCCGCCTATCATGCGTATATTTTACAGCTAGGGCCGCTTCCGCTGACCCTATTAGAAAAAGAAGTTAAGGCTTGGATTCAGCGCCAAGGGGCTTAAACACAATCAACATTCTTGGTAATAGCGTGAGTACCAGTACGAGCGCTATTAACATGGCCAAACCGGTCAGCAAGCCGAAGTAAATAGTGGGAATGAAATTGGATAGGGCCAAAATTGAGAAACCCACCACCACCGTCAGCGATGTATAGTAAACCGCCTTACCAATGGAGCCGTGACAGTTCTTAACGGCTTGCTCGTACTGACCCACCTCATCAAATTCTTCTTTAAACCTATGTATGTAGTGAATGGTGTCATCCACAGCGATACCTATGGTGATGGCTGCAATCGTGATGGTCATCATATCCAGTGGAATACCGGCCCAACCCATCACTGACAAGACAACACCTGCACTCAGTAAATTCGGCACAATGGCAATCAAAGCCATTTTCCAAGAGCGGAAAAGCAACATAAACATAATCATGATGCCCACAAATACCGCACCTAGCGTGAGAATTTGCGAGGTAAATAAGCTTTGAAGCATGTTGTTGTACAACACCATCATACCCGCCAGCATGAACTCATCTTGCTTGAGCCCAAATTGATCTTGCAAATCATGTTCAATACGAGCAAGTAATTCAGCACGCTGCAAATCAGGCAGACTATCATAAATACGCAAGCTAATACGTGCCTGACCATGCTCTGGAGAGACATACGGGTCAAGCACGATGGATTTAAACTCATCCGGAATGGCACTATAAAGTAAAGCCAGTTCAAAACTGCCCAATTCAGAACCATTAATTTTTTCAGCCACTTCAACCATGGTGGCAAGGGAAATCACCTTACCTATTTCAGGCTGTGCGTCTAGGTAGGCATGCACCTTTTTGATTCGTTCTACTTTTTCTGTGGTAAACCAGTATTTGGTTGGGTCTTCCTTTTCCACTTCATCAAAGAAAAAGTCATCATTCTCTTCACTGCCCCAGTCTTGGCTCACAACAGGGAAGTTCAACACCACTTCTAGCGGTGTTGTGCCACCCAAGCGTTGATCAATCACTTTCATGCCCTGATGAATTTCAGTGGACTCTTTAAAATAACTGATAAAGCTATTTTCTACTTTTAATTGCGCCAAGCCAGCAATCACTAACGCCGTTAATACCAGGCTCATGGACAGTAATTTACGACCATGCTTAAGCGTCACCCATAAAAATAGATCCGTAATCGGGCTATGATTTTTCGCACTGGCTGACTCCGTACCTTTTCCGGCAAGCAGAGCAAAAATTGGAAACAAAACAAACACAATACACAGTGCCACGAACACACCGGTTGCCATCATCCAACCAAAATCAATAACGGGGCGAATGCCGCTAAAGATTAATGAGTTAAATGCCACCATGGTGGTCAAAGCCATATAGAAACAAGGCTTAAACATATGACCTATGGTTTCTTTTACTAAATCAAGCTGAGTCGCTTCTGGGTGAGCACTGTGCGCTTCGCGGTAACGCACAATTAAGTGAATACACATGGACATGGACATAATCAAAAGCAAACTCACAAAGTTGCTTGAAATCACCGTCACACGCCAATTAAACAGGCCAAGCACCCCGATCATCACAGCAACCGTTAACGTACAGCAACCTAGAGCAATCACCACCCAACGGACACGGCGGAAAATGAACAATAAGGTGACAACCAAAAAGATAAACACACCTAAACCAAATGTGTACATATCACTTTCGACGTAGGTGATCATGTCATCGGCAATCATGGGCACGCCGCCAAGATACACTTCCGCTTGCGCTTGATAAGGCTTGAGGACTTGTCGAATTTTTATAATATCTTGATGCAGAATTTCGGCGTTTTTCGCGTTTAAATCCTTAATGGATTGATCAAGCTGAACCAGCTTGGTTTGCTCTTGCTCGGATAGATGATCGATCTCTTGCTTGTTCCATAACGCTTCTCGCGCGCGGGTCAGCTCACGATGGCGCGCATCAAAAGGACGGTTGATTTGTATGGCCGTGGTGTTGTGCTCAAGATTCAACAGCATGTTGTTATAAAGTGGGCTATTAGACAGCTCTAACTTAGCGGCCTCTATATCCACATCTGGGTGCTCAAGGCTTTTTATATTACCAATTAAGTCGGTAACCGGAACCGGTGGATTTTCAAGCAAAGGTACATCAAGTAATGAATAAATCGACTCGACACGGGGCAACTCTTTTAGGTCATCTCGCATTTGTTTGAGCAGACTAAGAGAAGCGTCAGAGAATAACGGCCATGGCGGAGTGTAAGTGACGATTAAGAATTCACTGCTGCCAAAACGCTCGGCAACGGTACGGTAATTGGCTAAGTCTTGATCATTTTCAAGCACGAGGGATTCAGCGGACGCATCCAGTTCAAAGTGACTGGCCCCTTGAAAGATCAATAGAATGATCAGCCCCGTGATAGCAAGGGCTGTTTTAGGGAAGGCAAAAATCGAATTTTGGTACAGCTGAACTAGGCGCAACATACAAATAAAGGCAACTAAACGAATAAAGTAGCTGGCCTTTATAAAAGTATGACGCCCAACATGCAAGGGCTACAGCCGAACAATCTGTTACAGCTCGGCGCAGCTCACTGGATTTATGATCAATTATGGGGCTTTAAGTGGGTTTTCAATTGCGCTAAAGACCCCATAACACCCAATACCGTTTGCTGTTGCATGCATTGAATGGCTTCAAGGATATGAATCAATCGCTCAAACTCCAAGCACAAATCGAGTGGGGCTTGTGTCTCTTGCAGTAATTCAAGATAGCAGCAGACGTATTCATAACTGTCTCTTAGAGACAGTTA
>JBNMQC010000096.1:0-9408 GCA_051277445.1 Bermanella sp.
AGGACTTTGCTCAACAAATGGGTCCTTCTCCATGGCAAGCTGCTCGATTGAACAACCTGTTAAAACCGACGCTAAAAGTAATATGGGTAGTAGGATGTATTTCATATATTACGCCTTAAAACCGATAGCCCAGAGTTAAGTCCAAACCAGCACCACCAAACTCTGAACTGTCTTCATAGTCTGCATTGCTGTCCCATTCCACATCTTCTTTCACGAGATACACCGCCCCAATAGCCATAAACCCATTGGTAACAAACGGAAACTCCAAACCAAATTTCATCATTAAGCCGTGACTACCGCTAAAGAATGCTTGACCAATCCCCACATAGGCTTTGGTATTCACCCAATCTTTTAACGCGGAGATGTTGACGAAAATACGCCCTTCTAAATTAAAACCACTGACATTAAATTCATCACGGCTTGAAAAGTTTCTAAAATATTCGACGCCTAAACTGTATTCCACATCTTTGTTTAAAGTGGTGTATTCGCGACGGCGCAAACCAAATCCCGTTACACCGCTTAATGTGGCATCTTCCACCGCACCTACACCATCTCGCTCAGAGGCTAGCCCCCATGAACTGACCACCATTTCCATCTCGATGCTTTCAAATTCCAACTCTTCTTGCTCGCGAGTGGTTTTCTTCGCATATTCTTTTAGCCAAACCAGTTCATTGCTCTTGGCACTGACTAAACGCAGGTTTACGGTAAACTTATCTTCATGGACGCTGGCGCTCCAAAGTAAAAATGCATCAGCACGGACTTCTTTTGATAGGTTGCGTAAATCCTGATTACTTTGCGCACTTTGACTAATCATCATGCGAGAGTCTTCAAAATTGACGCGCGTAGTACGGCACTCTATGCAGTCAATCACTTCAAAGCGGCCTAGCCCCATAAACTTACCGAGCAATTTATTCTCAATCATCAAATGCACTTGCTTAGGAATTTTGCGATGTAAGCGATCGCCATTGAAATAGAAGGCAATGCGCTTAATATTTTTATCCACATCCAAAAGCTCTTCCGGCACAAGAATGCTTTCATCATCTAAAAGGCGAGAAAAACCCGCATACATAGTTGGGGGCAACCCAAAGCCTGGGACATCTGATGTCACCACGCGGGTTTCAGAAAAGGAATACGACGAGAAAATGGCGCCCAATATAAAAAATAGCGCCGATAAAATCACATATTTGTTCGAGTAAAGCCCGTTATCCTGCTTCATCCTTGGCATCATCCATTTTCGCCATACACTCATAGTCAAAGCATAGCCCAAGCCTCAATGCCTGCTATGTTTTGTTTAGAAAAAACTGTTGTTTTTCAAATACTCGCCGATACTTAAGATAACGAGAAAAAATCTATGACCTGGGTGTAGGGTTTGAAGAAATCGCTTTTTTATATTGTTTTAATGTCTATTTTGTCGCCGTGGGCGTGGGCGGGAGAACAGCTTGTGAATGGCCTCATGGTCAGCAGTATTGAGCAACGCGAAGATGACGAAGAGGCCCCATTTGATATTCATTCAAGCAACAAGATACATAACTGCGGTGGCAAACCGTCTAATGTCTATCGTGTCTACAGTGAATACGACGTGGTTGGCCAAAGGCGGTTTTTGCTTTCTTTGGAAGCATTAAAGCTTCAAATGCCATTAGCGGTACTGACTGATGCGTGTGAAGGCCGAGTATTACGCGTACACGCATTAAGACTTGATCGTTAATCTGTCATCAAAGCTTCTGATTTGGCGGCCATAATAAAATCATTTTTATGCAGCCCATTTATGCTGTGAGTCCACCATGTGAGGGTGACTTTGCCCCACTGTAATAACATATCCGGATGATGATCTTCTAGCTCAGCTAAGTTAGCCACTTGATTGGTAAACGCCACGGCCTGAGCATAATTGGGAAATGTAAATTCACGATGCAACTTCAAAATACCAGATTCCTCTTTACACACCCAATGGGGATGAGATGTTAAGAAATCCGCCAGCGCCTCATCTGATACAGGTTCGGCATCTTGTCGACACGCTTTGCAATGTTCTTCTATTAGCATCTGCTTACCTTCATCTTTTTAACCCATAAAAAAAGGGGCCGAAGCCCCTTTCATCAATACGGCTTTAAGAACGCTTAGCTCACTTCTTTCGCATTGATTTTAGCATACCACTCTTGCGGACCCGTTTTATGAACAGAGGTACCGTTCACATCCACCGCTACCGTAACTGGCATATCCACTACGTCAAACTCGTAGATGGCTTCCATACCTAGGTCGGCAAAGCCAACCACTTTGGCGTCTTTAATCGCTTGAGACACGAGATACGCCGCGCCACCCACGGCCATTAGGTAAGATGCTTGGTTATCTTTAATGGCATCAATGGCGATTTGACCACGTTCCGCTTTACCAATCATGCCCATTAGGCCTGTTTTTTCTAAAACGGTACGGGTGAATTTATCCATACGGGTTGCGGTGGTTGGACCAGCAGGTCCCACCACTTCTTCACGAACTGGGTCCACTGGGCCCACGTAATAAATGAAGCGGTTTTTAAGGTCAACTGGCAGCTCTTCGCCTTTTTCGATCATATCCACCATGCGCTTATGGGCGGCATCACGGCCTGTCAGCATTTTACCGTTTAGCAAGATGGTTTCGCCTGGCTTCCACTCTTTCATTTCTTCACGAGTGACGGTGTTTAAATCAACGCGACGTACGCTTTCGCCCACTTCCCAGGTAATTTCTGGCCAATCTTCAAGTTTTGGCGCTTCTAATTTAGCTGGGCCAGAACCATCTAGCTCAAAGTGCGCGTGACGGGTGGCGGCACAGTTTGGAATAATCGCAACAGGCTTGTTGGCTGCGTGGGTTGGGTAATCGGCAACCTTAACGTCTAGCACAGTGGTTAAACCGCCTAGGCCTTGTGCACCAATACCTAATTTATTTACTTTTTCGTATAACTCTAAACGCAATTCTTCAGAACGGTTTTGCGCGCCACGAGCCTGTAATTCTTTAATGTTGATCGGTTCAAGCAAGGCTTCTTTGGCGATCATCATGGCTTTTTCAGCCGTACCACCAATACCTATGCCTAACATACCTGGTGGGCACCAGCCTGCGCCCATTTTTGGAATTTGCTCCAGTACCCAGTCCACAACCGAATCAGACGGATTCAACATAGCAAATTTAGACTTGGCTTCTGAACCGCCGCCTTTAGCCGCTACGTGGACATCAACGGTGTTACCTTGCACTAATTTCGTGTGGATAACCGCGGGGGTGTTGTCTTTCGTATTGGTACGCTTGCCATCTGGGTCCGCTAATACAGACGCACGCAAGATGTTATCAGGCAGTAAATAAGCGCGACGAACGCCTTCATTGGCCATGGCTTCAACATCCATGGTGGCGTCTTCAAATTTGACGTCCATACCAATGGTAAGGAATACGGTAACAATACCGGTATCCTGACAAATTGGACGATGGCCCATGGCGCACATACGAGAATTGATCAGAATTTGCGCAATGGCGTCTTTCGCGCCTTGGCTTTCTTCTTTCTCGTAGGCTTCTTCCATTGCTTTAATGAAATCGAGTGGGTGGTAATAAGAAATATACTGAAGGGCATCAGCAACACTCTGGATCAGATCTTCTTGCTTGATCACAGTCATGGCAGGGTCTCTCAATAATCAATTGAATAATAGTTGTAGGGGTATTGTAGCATGGTGGCTCAAAAGGACGTAACCGCGAAAATCCGTTTTACCACCACCATTTCATAGTATTGCTGTCTTCTTGCTCTTCTTCGCTCAGATCAATGACTCGGCTATCAAACACTTCTTCTAGCTCGTCTTCGGTAAGCGGGCCTTGAGATTTAATAAAGCGACCACCCTCCGGTAGCATGCGCGTCACAACCAGCTCATTATGGGCTAAATCCGTTGAGACCAACATTAAAGGGCCATCCCCTAAGGGCATGTCTTCTTTGAGTGTTTGATGCTCAAGTTCAGGTGGATCGATTTCGCTGTAACGCAAAAAGTAAACGTTATCGGCTTCTACCGCTAAATTCATTTGGGCGATTCGCTTAAGGTCAAACTCAAAGCTGTCTGTAGCAATGCCTTCTAAGCCCATAAGCGGACGACGCATCACCACCTCATATTCACCGGGCTCAAGTTCAAACCAGGTATAACCGTTGGCGCGAATGTTAAAAATACGTTCGTCGTCTAAGTAGAAGCTGGGTGCTTCTATTTCATCAGACGCCCATTCACTGTCCGGGCGATACACATATAACAGGGCTTTATTTTCATAATCCCACCGGTTACCCACTTGTGAATATTCTTTACCGGACACAGTGGCGATGTAAGCCCCAAAGTTATGCCCTAAGGATTGATAAATATGCAGGCAGCCGGACGTGGAAATTAGTACGAATGTTGCGAAAAATGCGATTATTATTTTTATCATTTTTAGACTCTATGCGCCTCTTAATGGCTAAGAGGTAACACGCTTTAATTATTCCGGTATGATGACATAATTACAAAAAATAACAAAACAAGTGCGACTGGAATTTATCATCATGGAACGGATCATCAAAAAAAGCGGCAAGTTTTTGCTGATACTGGCACCCGTTTGTTTTTTGCTGCCTTTTGCCTTGGCAGAAGACAACATTCGCATGGGTGAAGATTATTATGGCAATGACATTGAAGCGGCTGTTTTAGAAGCTCAGCAAAATGACCGTAAGGTTAACTATTCTAATCGTTATTGGTATAACCGCAGCACATCTCAGTCTTTCGACCTACCTAAACTGGGCAGCCAAGCCCTAGAACAAGAACGCTTAGAAGGCGCATTGCAGCCCACGGCAGCCGGTAAGGTCAGCACCCCCGACACCATTCCTGATGAAGAGCAAACCCGCATTTTGCAAAACAATCTAGAGCAATCCACCACCGAGCAAGAAACCAGTATTACGTTACAGGCACCCGCCGTAATCCCCCAGAGTAATGAAAAATTTGTGCCTGAAATATTTCACCAGTTTCCACGAGGTGATACAGTCACCACTCGCAACCTAACCACCAATGGCAACATTTCCTCGACGCCAAGGCCTTAGTGCTTGCTCAACCAAAAATAAGAATAGATATTTATGAAGACGTTATTATTTATTTTACTTAGCCTCAGTATTCACTGCTATGCCATCGAACCCATGGACAATTATTACGCCAATGATGTGATCGATGCCGTCAACCAAGCGAAAGAGCGCCCTCATCACTACGATTACAGCAGCACCTATCGCTATAAACGCACCACCGCCCAAAGCATTGAACTGAACCGTCTTGATCTTAATGAATTAGATGAAACCCGCTTAGATATGCAAGGCAATGCCGTTGATCTCATCCCCAACCCAAGCAAAGAAGAAATCCTGTCTTTAAACGACGATAAAAACGTACCCGCTGAATCAAACAATACGTTAACCACCCCGCAAACCGTGATTCCGGTGAATACCCGCTATGAGTCAAGCTATGG
Organism: Bermanella sp.; assembly: GCA_051277445.1. Lineage (GTDB taxonomy): Bacteria > Pseudomonadota > Gammaproteobacteria > Pseudomonadales > Oceanobacteraceae > Bermanella. Next base: position 5,464 of record JBNMQC010000096.1, read on the forward strand.
TAACCACTATACTAATGGCGTCATGAATCAAGGTACCCTGGTCTCTACCCCTAGACCTTAAACAACCCTGCTAATGCTCTTTCGGTGCGCGCATTGCGAGCACCCGATGCAAGCGAAAAAATCTTTTTATCACGATGCCAAGCCTGCGCAAAGTCTTCCCCACATAGGGCTAACTGAGATTCAAACAGCTCACACAATTGAGCAAACTGATCAAACCCACTCGCAAGCTGCAAACTCAACCAATCAGATGGCTTAAGCTCTAAGGCTGAAATAAAGCTCACTAGCGCTAACGCCTTTTGCATCACCTGGGGTAATTGAAAGCGGTAGGCTTGATTTAAAATCAAACAACTGGCCGCCAACAAAATATGCGTATCTTCAAGCACGCGAAACACCTTGCTATAACCTTCATGACCGTCTCCCGTTAACACTTCCCCTGCGGCACGCTCAAGGGATAACACCCCATGAGGAATATCCGAAAGCATCCCCAAAGCCGGCATTTGCTTGATGTTCACCGACGCTTGATCCGCCGCTACCAGCACCGCCTTTAAGATAGGCCTGTTTGCTTTCTCACCAGCCTTAGCGATCACTAACAATTGCTGTGATAAACCCGCCATGGTGACAAAGCTTTTTTCCCCACTGACCGTGCCATCTTCATTGATCATGGTTTGAATGTGCTTTGGATGATTGCCTTGGCTTTCAGTTACACACATAGAGGCCCATTGGTCTTGCTTTAGCTGCGGCACCAATGCTTGCAGCGCACAACGATAGGCTAAGGCAAAGGCTTGGGATAAGTTAGCACAGCGCAAACCGCATTCTACAACGGCTTGTAAGCTGTCATTCTTATCAAGGGTGAGAACCGCATCGCTGAAGGTTTGAAAATCGGCAAAGCAGGCTTGCTCAAGTTGCGTGTGTAACTGTTTTATCAACATAATTTTTCCATAAAAAAAGCCCATTAAGGGCTTTTTAAATCAACATTCTATAATTAAGGCTGTACAGCAGGGGCCGCAGGTTTGGCCACCTTCAATGCTTTTAGTTCTTTTTCTAAACCTTGAATGCGTCTCATTAGTTGAAGACGGGTTGCATCCATGGCCTTAATGCCTTTCTCATGATCATCCAATGTTTTACTAATATTTTTTGGTAAACCTGACAGCGCACTATCTAATTTATTTTCAAGCAACGCGATTTTGGCTTTACTTTGCTCCGCGTCATTAACCAAAGGCTTCACACCCTCTTTCACTTGCTGAGAAATACTCTTTTCAACCTGCGCCACTTCTTTATTCAACAGATCTATTTTGCCGCCCTGCTTGGTTAACAACTTACTTTGGTCGCCCAATCGATCTTTGTTCTTATCAATCGCCACTCTGTTACGCTTATTTGCCAGATCCCAAAGTTTACGGATTTCATGATCCTGTTCTTTCAATAAAATTCTCACCGCATCAACCGATAAGTTTGCTTGCTCATCCGTTGACGTCAGCTTGTCTTGCAATATGGTTAATGCCTGCAATTGCAGATCCGATTGCTTTTTAACATTATATAATTCAACCAGTAAAGCCACACAAAAAACAAGGGCAAAGACCGTTAATGCCCACAACACCTTTGGCGCACCGGCGGATGCTGCCCCATTAGAATGCGCTCGGGGTTTTGTACCCACACGCTGACGATTCGCAATCTCTTCACGACTTAAGGCAATGGAGGCAAGTTGCTCTGGTTCTTTATCTTTATTCATCATGCTTAAAGCTTACTCTTTAATTTCGGTCATTGTGGCATCTGATTGATTTTTGGCAAGCCAACAAGGCGATTTTGGTTAATTTGTTCACAATGCAGAATTCATTTGTCCAGCAGATCAATAGAAAGCCATGGAATCTAGTGCTATTATTCAGGCACCTATTTTAGGTACTCAAGGTTTACAAGCCTCTGAGTATTGATGATGAGAGTCCACACCAAAATAACGGGAGCCCAACATGGCGTTCGAACTACCAGCACTACCATATGCAAAAGATGCTTTAGAGCCACATATCTCCGCTGAGACCCTTGATTTTCACCACGGCAAACACCACAACACCTACGTTACTAAACTAAACGGTTTAGTAGAAGGTACTGATCTAGCAAGCAAGTCTCTAGAAGAAATCGTAAAAACGTCTTCTGGCGGCATTTTCAACAACGCGGCTCAAATCTGGAACCACACCTTCTACTGGAATAGCCTAAGCCCTAACGGCGGTGGTGCACCAACTGGCGCAATCGCAGATGCTATCAACGCTGCATTCGGCTCTTTCGAAGAATTCCAAGCGAAATTCAACGATTCAGCGGTTAACAACTTCGGCTCTAGCTGGACTTGGTTAGTGAAAAAAGCTGACGGCTCTCTAGACATCGTGAACACGTCTAACGCCGGCACCCCAATCACAGAAGACGGCGTAACTCCGCTCATCACTGTGGACCTTTGGGAACACGCTTACTACATTGATTACCGCAATGTACGTCCTGATTACCTAAAAGGTTTCTGGGCGCTAGTAAACTGGGATTTCGCTAACGAAAACCTAGCTAAGTAATTTGGCTTTCGCCAAATTCTAAAAAGCAGGCCTTAAGGCCTGTTTTTTTTTGCCTAAAATACCTTACACTTACGCCAACTTCATTATTTGGCAGATTCACATGGCCCGTATAGTTTTAGGCTCAAGCTCCACTTTTCGTAAAGCCCTACTTGAAAAGCTCGATTTAAGCTTTGATTGCGACAGTCCTGATATCGACGAAACCCCATTAAAAAACGAACACCCAAAAGATATGGTAGAGCGCCTAGCCAAATTGAAGGCCCAAGCCATTGCTGAGCGCCACCCGCAGTCTATTATCATAGCCAGCGACCAGTGCGCCACCCTAGATGGCCAAATTATCGGCAAACCGGGTGATTTTGAGAACGCCGTAGAACAACTTAAAAACGCCAGCGGTCGTACTGTTACATTTTATACTAGCCTATGCGTCTTCAATGCTGGCACCAACCAATACCAAGAAACCGTTGAGCCCTTTTATGTGTACTTCCGTGAACTGACGGATCAACAAATTGAAAACTACCTAAAGAAAGAAGAGCCGTATAACTGCGCGGGCAGTTTTAAGTCTGAAGGCTTAGGGATTAGTTTGTTTGAGCGTTTAGAAGGGAATGATCCGAATACCTTGATTGGTTTGCCGTTAATTCAGTTAATTAAGATGTTGGATGAGTTTGGGGTGCATGTGATTTAAGGCTTAACCCTGAAAGAACTTTGTTTTGTAATAGGGCGCACTGCGCCCTATTCATTTTCCGCAAGTGCGTTTTCTTAACTTTGTTACATATATAGATTTCTGGCTTCTGAATCGTTCAGGCCAGCACTGTATTCTTTTTCGGGGTTGCACCCCGGCCCCGCTTAGCACCTAACTATCCACCGCTGACCTTATGTATTATGGAAACGCTTGGGTGGTGCGGTGGATAAAGGGCGCAGATTAGTATCGTGACGGGTTTGGTTTGCGGTTTATTGAGTGAAACTAACGCCTGCCAGCATATACTAGCGGTTTACCCCTAGTCACCTTGACTGGCATTGCTATACCCTACAGCCCTGCTTAGTGAAATAAGGTCGGTATCACCTTCAACTGCACCATATTTTTCTCTAAGTTCATAATGAAAAGATAAAGTACGTTCCATTTTTCTTTTAAAATCTACTTCGTAATTCTCCACAAATTTAAGACTTGCTTCCAGCAGACTCATAGTAGAGTTACTTAATCGATCTATATCATGAATGAGTTGAGCGTTATGAATTGGATCTAGTTCACTACGAACTGTACCAAACAAACTTAGCTGCTCAATGCGGGACTCAAACTTATATTTAAGTTCAAAAGCAACATCAGCAGCTTCTAGAAGCTTCTCCATCTGCGATTCAACTTGTGAAGATGTCATGCAATCTTCATCTGAATATGTATACCCAGATA
>JBNMQC010000097.1:0-9220 GCA_051277445.1 Bermanella sp.
GCCATCACCAATAACGGTGTCACTCATGGCACCGCGATCAATGGTGGTATTAGCACCAATTTCTACGCCATGACCAACCGTAACACCGCCAATCTGACAAATTTTAACCCACTGGCCTTTTTCATTCGCAAAGCCAAAGCCGTCTGAGCCAATCACCGCACCACTATGAATGATACAGTCATCGCCGATCGCAACATCATGATAAACGCTCACATTATGATGCAATCGAGTGTTCTTACCCACACGAGCATTCACCCCCACCACCGAGCCCGCACCAATCACCGCGCCTGAACCAATCACAGCATGATCTTCAATCACGGCATTGGCCGCAATGCTGGCACCATCGGCAATAGTGGCACTTGGGCTAACAACGGCACTAGGATGAATATCGCCACTGGCTTTTGGAAGGGTGTTAAATAGTTGAGATGCTTTAGCATAACCCAGATAAGGGTTATCTAAGACTAACGCAGGACCCACACAATCCGCTGCCTGTTTAGGGTGAACAATCACCGCACTGGCTTTGGTTTGTTGTAACTGATCTTTATAAGCCATGTTAGCAAGAAAGCTTAATTGACCAGGCCCAGCTTGCGCTAACGTGGCTAAACCATTAATGGTGATGCTGTCATCACCATTCACTTGGCCACCTAAAAATTCTGCAATCTCACCAAGAGTGTACGCCATGACTTATTTCGCAGCACTGGCTTCATTAAGCTTGTTAAGTAGCTTTTTGGTGAGATCTAGATCCGGTGTCACATGAATCACCGCTTGGCCATTCAATACGATGTCTACTTTTTCGGATTCGATTAAAGACTTTAGGATTTCCTGAAGACGAGGCAAGTTTGCACGAAAAAACTGCTGACGCCATTGCTGCTCTGCTTGCTGCAATTTACCGGCAAAGAATTTAAATTCACTTTGCTTTTCTTTGATCTCGTTACGAATTTTACGCTGCTCTTCATCGCTCATGATGGCACCGTCTTTTTTCAGTTTTTCTTGGCTCGCCATCATTTCTGATTCAAGGGTTTTAATTTTGCCAAGATCATCGCCGAACTGATCTTCAACTTGCTTGAAAGAAGCCTTCGCACCTTCTGATTGAAACAAGGCACGTTCCATATCCACAACCGCAATGTTACTGCCCGCGGCCATCACACTGGTTGCCACAAAAAACAAACTGGCTACGGCAATTTTAGTCCACTTCAACATAATACTTCCTATTTCATCACTTATTATTGTAAAAAATCTGGCCAAGAAGACTGCTTGAAAACGCCAAGGTTTTCAAGCATCACGCTTAAAATACTTGCCCAAGAGAGAACTCAAACCCTTCGGTTTCATCATCGTCTTTGCTGTTCAATGAACGGGCAAAGGTAAAGGTCAGCGGGCCAATGGCCGTCACCCAGGTTAAGCTCACACCGGTGCCTAAACGAATTTCGTTGGCATCAAAGCCTTCAACACATGATGGGTGGTCGTTGCTATCGCTCGCACCGTTCCCTTCCGTCAGCACTAAGCATTCTGTATCAAATACGTTACCGGCATCTAAGAAGACCACGCTGCGCATGCTGCGTTGATCTTCAACAAACGGTAGCGGGAATACCAATTCCATGGAAGCTTCGGTTAATAAATTACCACCTAGACTGTTGTTATCAGCCACATAACCTACGTCCTGAACATTATCACCATTACTATCTAGATTAACGGTTGTAAATGTACCGTCACCATTATCTTGCAGCGTTGTTAATGGTCGTTTAATCGCACCACGAGGGCCTAACGAGTTACTGGTGTAACCACGAACGGAACCCACACCACCGGCACGGAAGTTACGGAAGAACGGCAGCTCATCTGTTTTGCCATAGCCATCGCCATAACCCAGTTCAGTACGCAGACGGAAGGTCCACTCACCGGAGATTGGGAAATATTTCTGCGCATTATAAGTGACGCGGAAGTACTCTAATTCGCTGCCCGGTACCGTCGCTTCAAGAGACAAGCTTTGCTTCGCACCCGCGGTTGGGAATAAACCACGGTTGAGTGTGGTCCAGCTCCAGCTACTGCCTAAAGTCACTTCAACAAAGTCTTCGCCTTCGTCTTCAATGAAGCCCAGAATCTCTTCTGCAATACCAAATTCTTGTGCTTCCATTAGGGTACGGCTTGCCTCAATACTGAAGGATAAACGCTCACGGCCGCTGATAGGGAAACCAAAGGTGGTACGGCCGCCGTAGGTGTCGGTATTGTAATCACTTAGGGATAACTCCGAGAAATCCGTCTGGCTATAAAACAAACCATAACCGCGACTAATGCCATCCACCGTGTAATAAGGGTCGGTGTAAGACAAATTCAAACTGGCAACCGCATCGGTTTTATTCAAAGAGGTACTCATTTTTTTGCCGGTACCCATGAAGTTATTTTGAGAAACGCTGGTACCTAAAATCATGCCATCTGCACTGGAATAACCAATGCTTAAGTTCAAGCTGCCACTTGGCTGCTCTTCAACGCTGTAGTTCACGTCAATTAAATCATCTGAGCCTGGCACTTTAGGGGTTTCAACGTTCACGCCTTTAAAGAAACCCAGTTGCTCTAAACGGCTCTTAGACTGCTCAATTAATTCGGTGGATGCCCAGCCGCCTTCCATCTGTACCATTTCGCGACGCAGTACTTCATCCATGGTGGATTCATTACCGGTGAAGTTAATACGACGAACATAGGTACGCTTACCCGGCTCAATAAAGAAGGTTAACTCAACCGTTTTATCTTCATCGTTAATTTTGGGGACGCCGTTGACGCTCGCAAAGGTAAAGCCTTCATTGCCCAAGCGCTTGGCGATTAAGTCTTGTGTAAACGTGACTTTTTGACGACTGAAGGTTTGCCCTTCGCCCATGATCACAAGCTTACGCAATAATTCTTCTTCAAGGATCAATTCACCGGCAAGATTCACCTTGTTTACCGTGTACACGTCACCTTCGTGCACATTGACACTGATAAACACCTCTTCTTTATTTGGGGACAAAGACACTTGTGTGGATTCAACATTAAAACGAATGAAGCCACGGTCTAAATAGAACGAACGCAAGCGCTCTAAGTCACCACCGAGCTTTTCACGGGAGTACTTGTCATCGCTTGAGTACCACGACCAAAGGTTGGTGGGTTTTAATTCAAATTGGTTAAGCAGCTCTTGTTTTTCAAAGTTCTCATAGCCAACAATATTGATATGGCTAATAGACGCAACCGAGCCTTCATCTACATTAATTTTTAATGACACGCGGTTACGCGGTAATTTTTTAACTTCGGTGTTAATTTCAGCATCGTAACGGCCTTGGCTGACGTATTGACGCTCAAGCTCTAACTCCAAACGCTCAAGGGTTGAACGCTTAAAGACGTAACCTTCAGCAAGGCCTGCTTGCTTTAAGCCTTCTTTTAGCTGTTCTGTCTCAATGGCGCTATTGCCTTCGATCTCTAAGGCGGTGATGGTTGGCAATTCTACCAAGTTAATCACCAGGATATTGCCATCGCGCATTAACTCAATGTCATTGAAATAACCGGTGGCAAATAAACTGCGCGATGCATTGGCAAGCTGAGTGTTGTCAACTTTGTCGCCAATATTAATGGGGAATGCGCCAAAGACACTGCCTGCGCTGACGCGCTGCAGACCATCGACTCGTATATCTTTGACCGTAAAGGAGTCAGCTTGGGCGCACGCTGCGCCCAAAGCCAAAAGCAAGCTGATTAAGGTGAACTTCATGTTAATCCGAATTTATTGTTATCTTAAGCTGTCAGTGAATAGATACAGACCAGCGATTTTAGGTGAAAATTATATACGGCTTATGTCGTTAAATATGGCAATGAACATAACCATCATAAGCAGTGCCATGCCCAGTTTGACTCCCGCTAGCTGGACCTTTTCCGAAACCGGTGAACCTTTCACCGCCTCGATTACATAAAACAGAAAATGCCCGCCATCCAATACGGGAATCGGTAATAAATTCACCACGGCTAACATCACACTGACGTAAGCCAAAAAACCAATAAAGGCTTCAAAACCCGCCTGGGCTGAAGCGTTGGCTACTTTAGCAATGGTAATCGGTCCGCTCAAGTTCTTAACGGATAATAAGCCTTGGATCATCTTACCAATGGACTCAAGTGTCACTATGGTCATATCCCAGGTTTTATAAGCGGCTTTACCTACTGATTCAAATAAACCAAAGCGCTGGGTGGTGACAAAGCCATCTGGTAATGCTGGCGATTCAACCATGGCACCGGCAAAGCCGTAGCTTTTGCCGTCTTCAGTGGTTTTGATCGCGGGAATTAAGGTGATTGGTGTGGCCTGATCGTCTCGCATAACGGTTAACGATAATGCTTTACCGCCATTTGCTTGGACGATTTCTACAAAGTCATACCACTGCTCGACTGGCTGGCCATCGACGCTGACAATATTATCACCGGTTTTTAAACCTGCCTGCTCAGCAGGCATGCCTGCCTGTAACTCAGCCAAAACAGCGGGCACTTGTGGGCGATAAGGCTCAATGCCTAATTCGGACAATACTTTTGGTTCTTCTTTTTCACTCAACCAGCGATTAATTTCTAAGGTGTACTCTTGGTCATTGTCTGTGGTGAAGGCGATCTCACCAGTATCCCCTAAACGCTTAAGCAATTGATAGTGCACATCTTGCCAACTGCTGACGGCGTCACCATCTACTTGGGTAATTTCTTGCCCGCCACGCAAGCCCGCTTCAAATGCAAGGCCGGTAGGGGCGGTTTCGCCAATGACAGGCTTCACTTGCGTGATACCGGTCATGAACATAATCCAATAAGCGAATATGGCAAATATAATGTTGGCCGCTGGACCCGCCAATACGATCGCCATACGCTGCCAAACGGTTTTACGATTAAACGCTTCATGAAGCTGCTCTGTGGCCACTTCGCCTTCGCGCTCGTCTAGCATTTTCACATAGCCGCCCAAAGGAATGGCGGCCACAGCAAACTCACAGCCGTTTTTATCCGTGCGACTCCAGATAACCTTGCCAAAGCCCACAGAGAAGCGCAGTACCTTGACTTTACAGCGACGAGCCACCCAGTAATGGCCATATTCATGGACCGTCACCAAGATGCCTAAGGTCACTATCAAGGCTAACAAGCTGTATAACACACTCATGATGGTATTCTGTCCTTAACAAAGCGTCTCGCCCAAGCATCCGCTTGTAAGATAGCCTCTAAGCTATCGGCTGCTTCTAATGTGCATGCATTTAAAGTTTCATCGATCAGAGATGAGATTGATGTAAAGGCAATTTGTTCCCGTAAAAATCCATCGACGGCCACTTCATTTGCGGCATTTAGAATAGTGGCGGCCGTGCCACCCGCATTAAAGGCCTGTGCTGCAAGGTTTAATGCTGGAAAGGTTTGATGGTCAGGGGCTTCAAAATTGAGCTGAGCCACTTCAAATAAGTTTAATGGCTTCACACCCGAAGTAATTCTCTCCGGCCAAGCTAGGCCATAAGCGATAGGGGTGCGCATATCTGGGTTACCCATTTGACACAGTACCGAGCCATCCACGTACTGCACCATAGAATGAATAATGGATTCAGGGTGCACCACTACGTCAATTTGTTGTGGCGTCACATCAAACAACCAACAGGCTTCAATGAGCTCCAACCCTTTATTCATGAGGGTGGCACTGTCTACTGAGATTTTCTGCCCCATGGACCAATTAGGGTGCTTAACCGCTTGCTTGGGTGTCACTTTAGACAAGGCATCAAGGCCCCAGCCACGGAATGGGCCACCGGATGCGGTTAATAGAATTTTTTCGATTTGCTGCTGATAAGAAGGGTCTTGGCCATAGCCCAAAGGCAAAGATTGAAAGATAGCGTTGTGTTCGCTATCAATTGGTAAGAGCTCAGCTTGATTATCTTGTACGGCTTGCATGAATAACTGGCCACTCATCACAAGCGCTTCTTTGTTCGCCAGCAGTACACGCTTGCCGGCCTGAGCCGCTGCTAGAGTTGGTAATAAACCAGCCGCTCCCACGATCGCAGCCATCACCTGGTCCACTTCTGAGTCACTGGCAATTTCGACCAGCGCATCGACACCCGTCAGTACTTCAACCTTACTACCGTGCTGCTTCAATGCTTCAGCAAGCTGCTGAGCGCTGCCACCGTCAACCATTACGGCATATTTAGGTGCGTGCGTTAGGCACTGTTGCAACAGTAAATCAACTTGCGTATTCGCACTCAGAGCAAACAACTGATAGAGGTCATTATGACGAGCCAGAACATCAAGTGTGCTTTTACCGATGGAGCCTGTCGCACCCAGAACGGTAATCATTTGCCTCATACAACGAGATTCCAACCAAATACACTCAGGGCTAGGGCAAACATAGGCAAGGCTGCTGTCATGCTATCAATGCGATCCATCACACCGCCGTGACCCGGTAGCAAATGGCTGGAGTCTTTGATGCCACGATGACGTTTAACCATGCTTTCGATTAAGTCACCCACAACAGACACAAAGGTTATGGCTAACGTCAGCACAATCAGCAGTACCCACTGGGTTAAATCCAATGATAATTCGGCTTTACTTTCAAGTAAGTAACCACCACCTAACGCCATCAAGAACGTCACCAGCAGACCGCCATAAACGCCTTCCCAGGTTTTACCAGGGCTCACGCTTGGCGCTAATTTATGCTTACCAAAGGTACGACCGGCGAAATACGCGCCCACATCCGCACCCCAAACCACAAACATGACATACATGATTAGGTAATCATTAAATGGATAGCTTTTAATTTGTACAAAGCCCACCCACATAGGCAATAAAATGGCTAAACCCATTAACAAGCGCACAGGTGCGCTGCCCCACAGGCTCTTTAATTTAGGATGCAATGCAACCAAGATAAACGCCAATATCCACCAAGCAAATGCCAGATATAGCACATCAACTTCTTGAACAAAGCCTTCAAACTCCACCAGCCAAATCAACGCTGCAATAATACCTGCGTAAGCGACGCGGCCCACTTGCATTTTAATTCCGGATAAATTCGCCCACTCCCAGGCACCAAGGGTCACGATTGCAGCAATGAAGAGTTTAAACTGCCCAAGAGGTAAGTAAAAAATCCCCCCAATCATGATTGGCGCCAATACCAGCGCGGTAAGAATACGTTGCTTTAGCACGTTTGATCTTCCTTCAATTGTTCATCTGTGCGACCAAAACGGCGCGTGCGGCTATTATATTCTTCTATTGCCGACCAGAAATTTGTTTCATCAAAATCAGGCCAAAGCGCATCGCTGAACACAAGTTCGGTATAAGCGAATTGCCATAACATGAAATTACTTATTCTTAACTCCCCGCCTGTACGAATACATAAATCTGGCTCGGGGAAATGATTTAAACACGTATACCCTGCAAATACTTCTGGGGTAATGCTGTCTGCTGAGAGTTTGCCAGATAATACATCTTTAGCAATGTTCTGTGCGGCATGGGAAATATCCCAACGCCCACCATAGTTAGCGGCTACAACCAGTGTCAGGCCGGTATTATCTTTGGTTAAATCTTGAGCGCTTGCAATATGTTCTTGCAGCACAGGAGAGAATCCAGTGACATCGCCCATGATGATAAGGCGAATATTGTGTTCATGCAGTTTTTTTACTTCTTTTTGCAACGCATTTAAAAACAATTGCATCAATGCATTGACTTCTTTTTCGGGGCGCTGCCAGTTCTCACTCGAAAAGGCGAACAAAGTGAGTACTTCTACTTCTAAGCGCGCGGCTTGCTCGATAACAATCTTTACCGCTTTAACCCCAGCTTTATGCCCCGCAACACCTGGCAGGTGACGGCGCTTAGCCCAACGATTATTACCATCCATGACAATGGCAACGTGACGAGGGATTCTTTCAAATTTTGGTAACGTTGCTTGCGACATTTGTAAAACCTAATAATGAAACTGCGCCTAAAAAGGCGCAGTACCGCTTCATAAAACTCGGTTAAACCTGCATTAGGTCTTTTTCTTTAACCGCCAGCAAGGAATCAACTTCAGCAATAAACTTATCCGTTAACTGTTGAATTTTATCCTGACCTTGGCGCTCTTCATCTTCACTGATTTCTTTTTCTTTCAGCAAGTCTTTGATGCTGCCGTTTGCATCACGACGAATATTACGAATAGATACACGGCCCTTCTCGGCTTCTGCACGAGCTTGCTTAATGTAATCTTTACGTGTTTCTTCGGTTAAAGCTGGCATCGGCAAACGAATGGTTTCACCAGAAGTAGATGGGTTAATACCCAAATCTGACTTCATGATCGCCTTTTCGATAACCGGCACTAGATGCTTTTCCCAAGGAGTGACTGCTAACGCACGACCATCTTCAACGTTAATATTGGCAACTTGAGATAGCTGGGTTTGAGTACCGTAATAATCAATGGTAATACCATCAAGAATCGCTGGGTTAGCACGACCAGTACGTACTTTTTTAAAGGCATCAACCAAAGCATTTAAGCTTTTTTGCATACGATCTTTAGCGTCTGCTTGAATTTCATTCAACATTTTCTTTTTCTCCACACACAATCAATGTGCCATCACTTCCGCCAACCATGAGCTGAGCCATCATGCCAGGGGTTGCCATATTGAACACACGCAATGGCATTTTGTGATCTCTCGCCAGACAAATCGCCGTGAGATCCATTACACCTAACTGACGCTCAAGTACTTCGTCGTAAGTTAGGGTTTCAAACTTAACCGCATCAGGGTTCTTCTTCGGATCCGAATCATACACGCCATCTACATTAGTGGCCTTTAGAACGATATCCGCTTCGATCTCAATACCACGCAAACACGCCGCTGAGTCCGTTGTGAAGAATGGATTACCTGTACCTGCGGAAAAAATCACCACATCGCCACTATTTAAGTGTCGAATTGCACGGCGACGGTCATAATGCTCAACAATGCCGCTCATTGGAATAGCTGACATCACACGTGAACGAATATTGCTGCGCTCTAGTGCATCACGCATCGCAAGGGCATTCATTACGGTGGCCAACATACCCATGTGGTCGCCCGTCACACGATCTAGGCCGGCTTCACTCAAGGCTGCACCGCGAAACAAGTTACCGCCGCCAATCACTAGGCCTACTTGTACGCCAATTCCCACCAGCTGACCCACCTCTAACGCCATGCGATCAAGTACCTTGGGATCAATACCAAAGTTTTGATCACCTTGAAGGGCTTCACCGCTTAACTTCAGAAGGACG
>JBNMQC010000098.1:0-9175 GCA_051277445.1 Bermanella sp.
TCATAAGTAAGCAATACGATTCTCAGTTTTTCGACGATGATGATGAGTTCAATGATGTTATAGAGGATGCAGATGATGATTGACTCAGATCACTTGACTCTATTGTGGAACGGTATTGAGATCAACAACTCTACAAATTATGATTTTAAAAGGGTAGATGGTGTTTGTAAGCCAGATCTCAGTGTTGGTTATGATGCTGATCGACGAAGGTGTGTTTTTTTACATCTAAAGTCAAATTATCGTGACCATACAAAGAATATTTCGAGAAAGCATTTAGGGTTAAAGTATATCCAATCTGAAAAATGTCTTGTCTTGCAACTAAATTCAGATCAATTTTCAACTCAATTTAATGAGATGGCAGTTTCAATATACAAAGCAATTTATATGCTAGATGAGGAGAGTATTTGCTTTCATGAGTTTGTAAGAGTTTTTAATGAATGGTTAGAACTTTTCTCTTTTGAGCCTTCTGATGAGTTATCAGAGGAGGCAGTGAAAGGAATGATGGGGGAGTTAGTTGTCCTGACTTATTTAATTCGCCATTATAAGCGACCAATTGACGAATATATTGAAGGGTGGAGAGGACCTTATGATGAGGCAAAGGATATTGTTCTCTCAGATAAGGATATTGAAGTTAAAACTAAATCGATAAAAACTGTTTCAGTATATATATCAAGTGAGTTTCAGCTCGACATTGAGCCAGGTAAAGGAATGGAGTTGGCTGTTGTAACAATGCTATCAGATCCTGATGGGATAACATTAAGCCGGCTTGTTAATTTAGCACGTGATTTAATTTTCTCACACTCTGGTGACATTCTTGCCTTTAGAAAAGCCTTGATGAAGAAAGGTTTAAGTATTGAGTCAGCTAAAGAATATGACTATCTTTCTTTTAGTGCTAAATCTTTGACTTTTTATGATTGTGCAAATTCTGGATTTTTGTGCTTGAACAGTTGTAATACTCCAGAAAGTGTTTCAAAAGTATCCTATAAGCTCTCACTGTCATCTATAGATAAGTTCATTTCTAGTGAGGTTGATCTCAATGGATATTGATGAGGCTATACGTGTCAGAAGGGAATTCTTGGATGAGTGCCTAGATGAGAATGGTTTTATCTATGAGCAGAACGTCTTATCCAATATCATGCCATATCTGCTTGACGCAAAATTAGTTGATAGTGAAGACTTCAGTGATTGTTTCTTTTCTAACTCTAAAGATAAATATAAGCTAAATGGATATTCAATTAATGAGTCCGGAGAAAGGCTTCAAGTTTTCCAAGTTTCTGAAGATAAAATTAAGAGCCGGCTGTCAGATGATGAGTTGTATATTTCTAATAAGTCAGATTATGACGGTGAGTTTAATAAATCTATAAGGCTAATAAAGCAGTGTATGAAAGGTGCGATAATTGACGATATCCAGGACTCGGATCCTCTGGCCACGCTTTCATCCTTTTTAGGGTCGTCAGAAGGCGCCCATCAAATCGATGTAATAGAGATTTTTGTTATTTCTTTGACAGTTAGTGCAACACGTAAAACTGCTACTCTACAGCCTAGGCAAATACATTTTGAGAACGAATATATAGATGTTATGTTTTCAGGCCCTAATGGCAAAGAAAAAAAAGAAGTCCTTCTATTGAGGCAGGTTATAGATATAAATTTTATCTTTAATATTTTGTCCTCTAGAGGAAATCGACATCCATTACTTGTAAACTTTAAAAAAACCTTTGGTCGAGAAATATCTGTTATAGAAGCTGCTTATGAGAAAAATTTCTCTTCGTATTTGTGTGTGTTAGATGCAAATATTATCGCTGATTTATATAGGCAATATAGTAGTCGACTTCTTGAGAAAAATGTTCGCTCTTTTCTTCAATTCAAAGGTGTTAATAGAGGTATAAGGGATACAATCAGGTCTGAGCCAGAAAAGTTTATTGCTTACAATAATGGTTTAACTCTTACTGCAACAGCTGCAAAGATTAATGTCAGAAAAAAAATAGCTTATATAGAGTCCCTTCAAGACTTGCAGATAGTGAATGGTGGTCAAACAACAGCTTCTATATACTTTTCAAAAAAAGATGGCCTTGATGTTAGTTCAGTTAAGGTCATGGCTAAGATCAACGTCGTGACTAGTGATGATGAAAATGAGCTGGATAATCTTATTTCAAATATAAGTAGATATTCAAATACCCAGTCTAAGGTTTCTAATGTGGACCTAAGGTCTAGAAATAATCAGCTTGTCAAATTGAAGCAGTTAAGTGATAGTGTGGTAACGCCTACTGGAAAAAAATGGTTTTTTGAACGATCTAAAGGTGAGTTCAATACCAAGATTAGGTTGGCGGGATCTAATTCTTCTAGGATTAAAAACGAATATCCGCCTGCTAGGCGATTTTCTAAAGAACAATTAGCAAAATATTATTGTTCTTGGGGGGATAGTCCGCATTTGGTTAAAAAGGGTGGAGAGAAAATATTCAGATTATTTATTGAAGAAATATCTAACGAGGAGGCTGAAAGTTTAGTTTCAGTTGATCGTGAGTTTTACGAATCATTAATAGCTAAGATTATAATTTTCAGGGGTTTTGAAAAAATTTATGGATCTAGGAAGGGTGCTATTGGACAGTTGAGATCTGCAGTAATTCCATATTCTATGTCTCTTATTTACATGCAAACTATCCGATTAGAGAGAGGGTTCAATTTTTTTAAGGTTTGGAGAGGTGAAGCACTTTCTCAGGAAATGGAGATATTTGCCAAGGCCCTTATGGTACTTGTGAATGATCTAATAAAGAAATATTCCTTAAGTGATGACTTTGGTGAATATTCGAAAAAAGAAGAGCTTTGGAATTCTATTAAATCATCTAAAGAGATTGAGGCTTTTTTCGAATTAAAAGATGCAGAGAAATTTTTTTCTAGTTACTTAATTTAAGTATGTTAGTCACAATTTCAGCAATTCTAAATGATAGATATGGAGGGACTGCATTCCCCACCTGAACATACTGCTCAGTCCTATTGCCTACAAAAAAGTAGTCGTCTGGAAAGGTTTGTATGCGGGCGGCTTCTCTCACTGTTAAGCTTCTGCATTGTTTTGGATCTGGATGAATGAAGTAATGTCCATCTTTTGATATGTGGCTTGTGATGGTTGTAGCAGGGATGCTACTAGCTTGAACTCTAAATCTGTCTGCAAATTTACCTGACTTAAAGTTGGCATGGTTCGGGACTAACTCATCTATGTAGTCATTAGATTTAGGTGTTTTTACCTCCCAACCCTCTCTTTCAGCACATGCAGCCCATGCACTACAGAATAGATATCTGTTTAAGTCTTTTTCTATATGCCCACGTGTTTCATGGTTACACGTATATCCATTTAACTCTTTTTCATGTAGCCAGTTATTGAGATAGCTAAGTCCGGTACTAACTTTCTTTGATTTCAGGCCGAATGCTTTACCTTGCCCAAGGGATGGTGCTTTAAATCCTTTAAGTATCCTTTTTATCTCGGCGGCCACAACCTTATGTTTTTTATTCTTGGATTTTAACAAGGCTGGTATTACGCTATCGTTAATGCTGGTAACTGCATTTATCCAGTCTTCTTCAGAATGCTTTTTTACTTTGGAAAGCCCGCTGCGTAGCTCCGGCAAACCAGTTAGTACATCTTGTACACTAATTGCTTTATCGCCCTTTCGTAGAAGCAGTGAGTCATCCCAGTTATGCGCTAGATCTTCTCGAATACCTAAGAGTATGACTCTATGGCGCTTTTGTGGTATGGAATATTCTTCACTTCGTATGATAAATTCTCTTGGATCTCGATCTAAATTTTCTTCAGCAGGGTTTGGCGACACTAGGGAGAATAATTTGTAATTGTGCTTTTTTCTTCTCCCTACTGGTTTAGTGTTTGAAGATGCACACGGACTTTTTAGGTCTTTGTAAATACTATCAAAAATTGGTTCACCATCTATCTTCGCCGATAGCATACCTTTTACGTTTTCCATTACAAATATCGCAGGTTGAAACATTGCAATCACACGTAGGTATTCTATATATAAGAAATTTCGATGATCTTCTTTTGCATCGTAATTTTTAATCCCCATATTACGAGACCTACCAGCTAGGGAATAAGCTTGGCAAGGTGGCCCTCCAATGAGAATGCTATCTTCCTCTCCGATAGCCGTCTTTATCGCTGCATGAATGGTGTCGTTATCCTTACCTAGCTCTAAGCAAAGCGCTTCTTCTTGAGCAGCCTTATAGGCTTTAGGAAACATGCCGTAAAGCTGCTCAGAAGGTTTAGTGCCTAACCTACCTTTCATAAAATCAAAGTAGGCTGTTTTTTGTTCATTGTTTAGTTTGCGATAAAAAGCTCTTAGCAGTAGGGTAGAATGAGCGCTTTTCTCTTTCTCGATTGAAACAGCAATTTCAAATGCTTTTTTATCAGAACCTTCTTCGACCGGGCATGCAGAAAAGCCTTCGCCAAGGCCACCTGGGCCAGAGAATAGATCGATGATTTTGATAGGCTTAGGCATTAGGTTCACTACTACTGATTTAAGCTGAGGATTCTACCAGGAAAAGGAATATATGCCAGGGCCTGAGATGCGTTAAATTTATAATAAGGGCTAGAATGCTTGATTCAAACTAAGTCGTTTAAACAGAACTGGCCCAATCTACCGATCAATCAGCAAAATATCGAATATACTTGCCAGCGGTTCTTAATATAGCTTGGCAAGCAATCCTAATGTCACATCTCTTTTAGATCCTGTTATTCTTTCCCCATCCTAATTAGCGGAACCTCACTATGGAACCCATGAAAAACGGCCTTGGCCTACCTGCGGTGACGCGCATCAGCCATGCACTGGCTCAAACACGAACGCTACAAGATACGTTTGATAGCGATGCCTTCATACAAGCAGCCATGGCGCCTCTTGAATCACTGGAGTTGAAAGAGCGGGTTCAGCATCTTATTGAAACCTTGCATCAGTTTTTGCCGACGGATTTTGAGCAAGCCACTGAGTGTTTGCTTGAATTGCCCAGTGTCTGGGATTTGGGCGATCCGGATGATGCGTTACGCGGGTTTGCCGCTTGGCCCATTATCGATTACATCGGCCATTATGGGGTGGATCATCCCGAGGTCTCTCTTCCGGCACTGCGCGCATTAACCCATTTGTTCTCCGCTGAGTTTGCCATTCGCCCGTTTTTATTGGATCACCCCGAGTTATGCCACGAGTATTTTGAAGCTTGGGTAGAGGATGAAAGTGAACATGTTCGCCGCTTGGTATCAGAGGGTGCTCGCCCGCGTTTGCCGTGGGGCATTCAATTAAAGCTTTATGTGAAAGACCCAAGCGATAATTTGCCTTGGCTTGATGTGTTAAAAAATGACGATAGCTTGTATGTGCGCCGCTCGGTGGCGAATCATTTAAATGATATTAGTAAAGATCACCCGCAGCTGGTGTTAGACCTTTGCAATGCTTGGTACCCAAAGAGTGATGCAAATGTGAAGTGGGTGATCAAACACGCTACCCGCACCCTGGTGAAGGCGGGCCACCCTGAGGTGTTTGCGTTATTAGGGCACAGTAAGGACGTAAAACTGAAAGACCTTGCATTAACATTATCGGCTGATCATCTAGTGCTGGGTGACAGCTTGGAATTTGAACTGTCGCTAACGTCAGCGGCAAAACAGCCGCAATCTTTGGTGGTGGATTTTGCTCTGCATTTAATGAAGGCTAACGGTAAAACCTCACCCAAGGTGTTTAAGTGGAAAACCTTAAGTTTAGAAGCCGGGCAGTCGGTCAGTTTGCAAAAGAAACACGCCATTAAAGCCATTACTACGCGCCGTTATTACAGTGGTGAGCAAAAGCTAGAAGTGTTAGTGAATGGTCAGCCGGTGGCTGAGGCTGAGTTTGTTCTTGAGGTGTCGTTTTAATTTGGCTCACTCAGAATCTGATTAAACCGTGTAACCAATGCACTCACTTCGTTCGTGGATCACCCGCGGGTGCGGGTTCGTACAATGTTTTTATTTGAAAATTAATCCGTAGGAGCGTGCACCTGCGCGCGAATAATAGTTGGCGGGTTGCTCTCGTACTCAATGCACTCACTTCGTTCGTGGATCACCCGCAGGTGCGGGTTCGTACAATGTTTTTATTTGAAAATTAATCCGTAGGAGCGTGCACCTGCGCGCGAATAATAGTTGGCGGATTGGGCTTGTACCCAATGCATTTGCTTCTTAAGTTTTTGAAGTATCGAAGTTAAGGGTTGGGTTCCCGCGTTCGCGGGAAAGACGGTGTGAGATTAGCTGTCATTCTAGTTTATCCGCTACGTCACTCCCTACTCAAGGGGCATGCTAATAGCAGGCAGTCCGTGAATGGGAGTGCAGTTTTTAACTTCAAAGCATTTTAAAAATTAATAATCGTCGAGACGATTTCTTCACTGCCTGTTTGTAAGGATAACTTAATCGTGTTGTTATCCCAATCAATATCAATTTGCCCATAGTTACTGCCGGATTTATTAATCATGTGGCGGTCAGCGGTGGACACACTGCCTAAATTACTTGGCACCTTGCCCACTTTACCCGAGGGAATAGTGGCGCCCTCTGGTGCACAGTTACCCCATTCGCTGCCATCACCCTTGGTGTAACACCAGGGTTGGTCATGGTCGCGGCTGATGCAATGGTCGTAGGTGATACCGGCATATTTAAACGGCAGTTGGCAGGCTTGTTTGTATTGGCCGTCCCCTTTGTTATCGGCGTATACGGTTAGGCGGTTTGGGTTTGCAATGTCATAGGGCCAGTTTTGGCCAAAACCTGATGCGGTGATCTCATAAACGGTGGCAGAAGGGCCATGGGCAGCACTGGCCGGAATGGTTTTTTCTAATAACTCGCCCCAGTGTTGGTCGCCGCTCACAAAAATGACTTGTTTGGTTTTACCAGTATTGATGGCCTTTTGTGCAAGGCGTAATAATTTTTCACGCTCTTGTGGTATCTCGGCCCAGGATTCAAAGCTGGTGCCCGATGCAGTTGCTTCGTTTAAATTGTTCACGGCGGCGTTAAATTTTTGGCCATTACCATATGCGCAATAGCTGCTTAAACTGCGCCCGCGATGCAAGGGTGGCAATACCTGAATGCCCGATGCGATGATTTTAATTTCAGAAGGTTTGGCCAGTTCTTGTTCTAACCATGTCCATTGTGCATCGCCTAACATGGTGGCGTTATCACCTTGGCAGGTGCCGTAACTGCTGAACGTGGCGGAGCGAAAGTAGCGGGCATCTAACATAATAGAGTGCACTTGTTTGTTAGCTGGCCCTTGCAGCATGGCACTGTAAATACCATCTTGTTGAGTGTATCGAACATCATCACTTGGAATATCAAAGTGGCGTAAAAATTGTTGCTGGCTTTCTTCGCGTTTGCTGTA
Organism: Bermanella sp.; assembly: GCA_051277445.1. GTDB lineage: Bacteria > Pseudomonadota > Gammaproteobacteria > Pseudomonadales > Oceanobacteraceae > Bermanella. The sequence goes on from JBNMQC010000098.1 coordinate 7,374, forward strand.
ATTGTTGCCTGCATTGTTGGCACCAAAGTCATGGTCGTCCCAGGTGGCCATTACCGGAATTTGAGCAGCTAAAAATCGCTGATAATCGGTGTTTTGTTTTTTAGCATCGTACTTGCTTTGCATGGTGTCCATGTTGGTGGTGTCGGCGTAGATGTTGTCACCTAACCACATCACAAGATCTGGCTGGCTTTGTGTTAGGCGGTTCATGGTCTGGCTCATGTCCCCTTGCACTTTAAAACACGAACCCACTGCAATTTTTTCAAGCAGTGCACTGGGCTGAGGCTGTATATGTGTAAGCAATTCATTCGGTTGGCTGCTGACGTTGCAGTTCTCCCAGTTGCTGCCACCGCCGTCGGTGTAGCACCAAAAGTCGTCGTGGTCACGGGTTGAGCAACCGTTGAACGTTTCTAATTTATAGCTGCTTGAACTCGCACAACGATTACCCGATACCGTGGTTTGTTGTGCAATGGTCTCTTCACGGACAACTCCCCAGTTGTCCCCGTTAATTGGAGTTTTTAAATAACACCATTGGCCGCTTAGATTATCACGATTAGTGGTACCAATGTATTGGTTACCCTTGTAGGTAAAGGGTTGCTGGCATTGGTCAAAGTGGACTTCTGGTGCGGACCATGCCAGCTGGCTGAATACAAACAGGCTAGCCATGAGCCATATCCATTTTATGGGGTTGGGCGAGTGAGATATTGCGTGCATGAGGGCTCTCTTTTTTGTTGTAGTAATGAGTGTGCCGGTAGCTTAGGGGCGAATTGTGACGGTTTATTTAATTTATATTGAACCGTTAATTAATAAAAAGTGACAAGTGGATTTTGGCCAATGAAGCAACATGCTTTTAAGCGGGTAAAAATGAATCGTCTTTATTCAATAAAAAGTCGAGTGTGTAAGCTATATGCCAAGCTAGGGTTGTTTCCACTGGCTAGGAGTTAAGCCGCACCAGCGCTTAAATGCACGGCGGAAGTTTGCGGTATCTTTAAATTGTAAATAAGAGGCGACCTTTTGGTTTTCCCATGCCTTTTCTTTAAATAGGTACAGGGCGATACTCAGTTTGGCGTGATCATCAAGATGTTTGTAGTGGCTGTTATGTTGTTTTATTTTGCGTTTTAAGGTGGCGGGGCTCATGGCAAATTTATCGGCCAAGTCATTTAGGCTCAAGTCGTTATCTATGTTATTAAATATTACATCGTATATTTTAAATAAAATGCCAGGTTGGGTTAGGCAAGGGGTAAGGTGTTTTTCATGGGCGAAAAATAAACTGGGGCTGGCGCTTGAAAATGCTTGTTGCATATAAGCAATGGGCAGTCGCATGACACTGATGGGGCGTTTGTCTTCAAATTGCCCCAGGTTAATGCTCACGTTCGCACGGGAGGGCGTTTTAATTTTATGGCTTAAATAGCACTGCCAAGGCCAATGCTCTTGGCTTAGATGGCGCACACAGGAAATAAAACCAGACATGTGCGCTTGTATCATGAAGTCGGTTAGGTCCTCCATGCCATAAGCGTCGATCCACTGCACATATAGGTGATCGTCATCACAAAAGAAACGCGGCTGTAATAGAGGTGAAAGTTCAGGGCCAAAGCGTGTGAATACGTCAATCACTTGTTCAAGGTTTTGGCTAAAACTTAATAGTGGGGCCGCCTGACTATAATGCCCGGGCCATAAGCGGTGCCCCAATAAAAAGGGTAAGTCATCCTGCGGATAAAGCCGCTTTGCCTTTTTAAAAAATTTAAAGATTTGTTCAGCGCTGATGAGGGTATTAGGCATAAGTAAGTCTTGATAAAACAAGCCTG
>JBNMQC010000099.1:0-9148 GCA_051277445.1 Bermanella sp.
TATTACGGATGACACAGAAGCCGATGGAGTTCCTGGAAATGGTGCCGATGTTACCCCTATGGACGGTAGTGTAATACCTAGCGATACGGACAATGATGGGGCACCAGACTATAGCGATATTGACTCGGACAATGATGGTAAAGCGGATAAGGATGAAGCCGGTAAAGACAATGATCATGATGGTATTCCTGATGTTGTCGATCACGATGATAGTGGAGACGTTGCTGGCGGTGGCGATAGTGATAATGATGGTATTTCTGACGAAGAAGAATGTGCTACTTATCCAAACTGTCCTGATCTAGATAATGATGGAAAGCCAGATTACATCGATAACAATAACGATTTTGATGATGATGGCTTAACGGATACAGAGGAAGACTCTAACCTTGATAAGGATAACGATCCCGCTACGAATCCTCGTGATACGGATGGTGATGGTATTCCTGATTATAAAGATACAGATTCAGATAACGACGGCTTATCAGATACGCAAGAAAGCACACCAAAAGGAAAAGATACTGATAAAGACGGTATACCTGATGTAATTGATGCCGATGATGCGTCAGGTGCGTCAGGAGACTCTGATAACGATGGTATTCCTGACAGCATTGAGTGCAGTCTTTCACCTTGTCGAGATACAGATGGTGATGGCAAGCCAGACTACGCCGATGATGATTCTGATAACGATGGCATCAAAGATGGTGTGGAAGTGGGCAGTGATCCTGAAAATCCAAAGGACTCGGATGGCGATGGTATTCCTGATGTGGCTGACCCTGTTACCGGCGAAGAAGGAGAAAAAGGCGGTGATAGCGATGGTGATGGCTTTGCCGATGTTGATGAGTGTGACAGCTGGCCCACGTGTTCAGATACGGACGGCGACGGCATTGCTGACTACATCGATAAAGACTCGTTTCCGATTGATGGGTCTAAAGAAGACACTGACTCGGATGCTGAAAAAGAACTAGGTACCGTTAAAACAGGCGTAAGAGGCGCGGGTAGCCTTTCTTGGATGTTCTTTGCTGCCTTAGCCTTGCTTATTTCAGTTCGTCAAAACGCTGCTCGGCTTATGATTCTGCCCTTGTTGCTTAGTAGTGTTGCTGCGAATGCCACATGGTGGGAAGAGATGGACCTATATGTTGGCGCGGGTGTTGGCCAAAGTGAGCTTGATCCGCAGGTGAGTAATACCGCATACAGTGTTGATGACCATAGTCAGAAGGCTTGGAAATTGACCGGTGGCTGGGACTGGAATGACTATATTTCTGTTGAAGCCTATTACTCAAACCTGGGGCGAGTAGATTTAAGTCAAGGTGCAGAAATTGAATACCGTATGTTTGGTGGTGATGCCATTTTACATTATTGGGCAAGAGGCGGTGAGCGTTCAAATGGCAGTGTGGCGATTTATGCAAAAGCCGGTTTAAATCACATGAGTAATAAAGGTTATAACGTTAACTATGAATCAGATTATAAGTACCAGCTCTTTGGTGGAGTGGGGGCTGAGTGGTATTTACCTAACGATTTTAGTGCACGTTTAGAAATTGAGTCCTATGATATTGATGCGTCATTAATTTCGTTAAATTTGGTTAAGCGCTTTGGTTTAAAGCCTTCTAAAAAAGCGCTGCCTCCTTTGGTTGATACGCCTGCCATACAAGAAGAATTTATCGTTATGGTAGAGGCATTACCTGCAACAGCGGCAGGACCAGTGATTGTGGATAGTGACCTTGATGGCGTAACCGATGAACTTGATCAATGTGCAAATACACCTGTAGGTGTGAGTGTGAATGATGTCGGTTGTGCAATGTATATGGGTGAAATAGGTGATGTTATTTCAAATGTTCAGTTTGAATTTAATTCTGCTGAATTACTTGTTTCCAGTGAGAAAAATTTGAATGTGGTGGCCGATCTATTGACGACCTATAAATTGGTAAAGCTTGAAATACATGCTCATACTGACAGCATGGGGGCGGCGACATACAATAAACGCTTATCGCAAAACAGGGCAGATGCCGTCGTAAAATTTTTACAGCAAAAAAGTATCGCAAAAGATCGTATGATCCCTAAAGGTTTTGGTGAGGATAAACCCGTAGCGGATAATAAAACAGAAGAAGGGCGTGCGAAAAACCGCCGTGTGGACTTTGTTGTGATCGAGCGCTAGTGGTGTTTTTTGTAAACTACGTAATGAAATATTTTTTCATTACGTAGTTTACTCTTTGAGAAATATAGAACATTTACCATGGATAATTAAGGTGGCAGTTGATTATTTATATCTTTGATTTAGCCCAAGCGCCTGCTTGAATAACCACTACAATGAAACTTCCCAGTACCAAGCCCACGACCAAATCAAACAAAATCGGCAGCATGGCACCACTTAAGCTTGCTATTGCCCCTAGTCCATGGGACCAAAGGTTAATGTCATCGACAAGGTGATGCAAAAACGGCAATCCGTGAACCAAGATGCTGCCGCCCACTAAAAACATGGCGGCGGTGCCCACAATCGACAGTGTTCTCATTAACTGCGGTGCAAACCATAATAAACCGCCCCCCAGTTTATTGAGTAAGCCAGCTGCATGTTTGTGGGTTAAATACAGTCCCATGTCATCCAGTTTGACAATTAAGGCGACTAAACCATACACACCAGCTGTCATGGCAATAGCAATGGTGCTGACCACGAGTATTTGGCTGGTCAGTGTGGCGGTTGCCACTGTGCCTAATGCGATAACGATAATTTCTGCGGATAGAATAAAGTCGGTTCGAATGGCCCCTTTAATTTTGCCTTTTTCAAAAGCTACCAAGTCTTGCTTAGGGTCGGCAATGGCTTCAATTTTGCTTTTATGAGCTTGGCTATCTTGTTTGTTTTTGCGATGTAGCACACTGTGAATGATTTTCTCAGCCCCTTCGAAACATAAATACGCGCCCCCAAGCATCAGTAGCGGTTGAATGAGCCAGGGGAAGATGGCGCTAATAGCAATGGCAATGGGCACTAGAATCAGTTTGTTTAAGAATGAGCCTTTGGCCACGGCCCAAACCACAGGCAGTTCACGCTCTGCACGAATGCCACTCACTTGCTGGGCGTTTAAGGCAAGATCATCTCCAAGCACCCCCGCGGTCTTTTTGGCGGCCACTTTGCTCATGACAGCAATGTCGTCTAATACGGTGGCAATATCATCTAATAGCGTTAATAAGCTCGCGCCAGCCATGGTGTGTCCTTTTGATGGTTGCGTTTTAATGATTAGAGTATGGGCGTATCTTATCTGAAATTAAGCCTGTATATATGACTTAATTGGCGGGATGGGTTGGCCCCTTGCCTAGCATTGTCAGGCTAGGTCAGATATCATCTGTGCCTATTATTTTCCCTGTAAATCAGGCTGTTAGGCCAAGCAAGGCTGAGAAATATTTCATGAGTTATCAGGTACTGGCGCGTAAATGGCGTCCACAATTTTTCAAGGACATGGTAGGGCAAGAGCATGTCATGCGCGCCCTTATCAACGCCCTTGATAATCAGCGCCTGCATCATGCGTATTTGTTTACGGGTACCCGTGGCGTGGGTAAAACCACCATTGCCCGTATTTTGGCCAAGTGCCTGAACTGTGAGCAAGGCATTACCTCTGAGCCCTGTGGTGAATGTAACAGCTGCCAAGAAATCAGTCAGGGCCGCTTTGTTGACTTAATCGAAGTGGATGCCGCCTCGCGTACCAAGGTTGAAGATACCCGCGAAATTCTCGATAACGTGCAATATGCGCCTACCCGCGGTCGCTTCAAGGTCTACCTCATCGATGAGGTACACATGCTTTCAAACTCCAGTTTTAACGCCTTGCTAAAAACCCTGGAAGAACCCCCAGAACACGTAAAATTCCTATTAGCCACCACCGATCCACAAAAACTACCGGCCACTATTTTAAGTCGCTGCTTACAGTTCAGTTTAAAGAACATGACCCCTGAGCGCATTGTGGGTTATTTAAAGAATATTCTGGGTCAAGAAAATATCCCAGCAGAAGAGCCGGGTTTATGGCTTTTAGGCCGCGCGGCCGAAGGCAGTATGCGCGATGCATTAAGCCTCACCGACCAAGCCATTAGTTTTGGCCAAGGTCATATTAAAGAATTAGACGTAGCCAGTATGCTGGGTACGGTGGATCGTGGTCGTGTATTCCAACTGGCCATTGCCTTAGCCGAAGCAGACGCCGCTACGGCTTTGCAGTTAGTGGCGCAAATGGCTGAACACGCAGTGGATTTCAATAACCTATTGGCAGACCTTATTCACTTGATTCACCGCATTGCCATTGCCCAAGCGGTGCCCGATGCGGTGGACAACAGCCAAGGGGACAAAGAGCAAGTTTTAGCTTTAGCCCAAGCCATGAGCCCTGCCATGATTCAGCTCATGTATCAGGTGGCATTAACCGGTAAACGAGATTTGCCGCTGGCACCAGAGCCGCGCTCCGGCATGGAGATGACCTTACTGCGCATGATTAACTTTGCGCCAGTGGGCCAACAGGCCGAAGCCCAAAGCCCCGCGGGAGTGCCCCAGGTAAAAAAGCCTGATCTGGCGCATCTCAAGCGCCAGATCATCAATACGGCGCACGATACCAGTGGTGACATTGCCCTCCCTGTTAGTCAAGTGTCAGCGGTTGAACCCTGCTCACCTGACTCTACACCAGAGGGGGTCACTGAAGCGGTACCTTCGCAAAACAATGATTTTATACCGCAAACAGGTGAAGAGCTGCGCGCACCAGAAGCCGCACCGGCTCTATCCCCAGAACCGGCTTACGTTTCAGCACCTAAGCCAGACGAGCTAGATGTTCCTTGGGATACATCAAATGAGCCACATATTGAGCCGTCTGTCGCCCCTGAAGCGCCATCGCCACAGGAGATGCCAGCGCAAGAAGCGCCGGTTGAAGTGGCTCAGCCCGCACACAAATCGGTTGAGCCCGCTCAGCCAAATGTGATCGAGCCACCTATGCAAGCGGCCAGTCCTGCTCCTATCCCGCAGATGACAGCCGTTGCAGAACCTCAGGTACAAGCGCCAAATGAGCCAAGCGCCGAAGAACAAGAGCAACAAATCAATGCCGCGGCTAAACAAGCGCAGTTAGAACAAGAAATTGCCGATTTAAAAGTCATGCCGCTCAATAGTGCAAGCTGGCCCATGATATTCAACGCCCTGCCGTTAGAGGGCATGTTACGAAATCTGGTGGCCAATACCTGCTTAATGCAAGCTGAGGGCAGCCAATTAGTGTTTCACAGTGATGCAGGCCATATGCGTTTATTTGGTGAGGCCCATCAAAAACGCTTTGCTCAGGTATTGAACGAGGCGCTCAATCAAACCTATCAGGTGCAAGTATTAGAAGGCCCTATTCAGTTTGAAACACCGGCACAGCGCGCACAGCGACTGCAAGAAGAGCGACTAGCGCAAGCGGTTGCCAGCATCGAGCAAGACCCAAAAGTACAAGCCCTGCGACAAGCGTTCAATGCGCAGGTTATAATGGATACCATTACCCCCGTTGACTGAGTTAACAGGCAATAAACAACCCAAATCATTGAGGAATTCAACATGATGAAAGGCGGCATGGGCAACTTGATGAAGCAAGCCCAAAAAATGCAAGAACGTATGCAAAAGGCACAAGAAGAGCTAGCCAATGCAGAAACCACAGGTGAGTCAGGTGCTGGCCTTGTGAAAATCGTAATGACAGGTCGTCATGACGTGAAAAGCGTGTCACTAGATGACAGCTTAATGGAAGAAGACAAAGAAATTATTGAAGACCTAGTGGCTGCAGCCGTAAACGATGCGGTACGCAAAATCGAAGCAGCAAGTGCTGAGAAAATGGGCTCCATGACCGATGGCATGGGTCTACCACCAGGTATGAAACTTCCTTTTTAAGGAATAGAGCAGGTTATGGCATCTCTTAGCCCACTGATTAATGAATTGGTTCAAGCGCTTACGATCTTACCCGGTGTGGGGCCTAAATCGGCCCAGCGATTGGCTTTGTATTTACTTGAAAAAGACAAAGCCGGTGCCGCCAGTTTAGTGGCCACATTAAGCGAAGCCCTTGATAAAGTAGGGCATTGCCAGCAGTGTCGTAACCTGACAGAAACCGAGTTTTGCCCTGTGTGTGATGATGCCAAGCGCAATGACGATCAACTGTGTGTGGTAGAAACACCCGCTGAAGTATTGGCCATTGAGCAAACCGGTTTTAAAGGTCGCTATTTTGTTTTGTTTGGGCGCTTAAGCCCCATCGAAGGCATTGGCCCGGATGCGCTTGGCTTAGATAAACTGAAAAGCTGGGTGCTTGAAAAAGGTGTGCAAGAAATTATCTTAGCCACCAACCCCACGGTTGAAGGGGAAGCCACGGCCCAGTACATCCAGCAGATGTTTTCAGGCAAAAATGTGGACGTGAGTCGTATTGCTCATGGCGTGCCACTAGGCGGCGAACTTGAGTATGTTGACGGCGGCACCTTAGCTCATGCGCTAGCTGGTCGTAAAAGCGTTTATTAAATCCATTTGTTAGCTCCTTTCGCCTCACTGAATTAGGCCCATATGATTTACATTCAAGATAACCAAGCCTTAGCGGATGCAGCTGAATATTGGATGACGGTCGAGCGCATTGCGTTAGACAGCGAATTCATGCGCGTGGATACATTCTTCCCGAAACTGGCGTTGATTCAAATTAACGACGGTCGCGATACGTTTTTAATAGATCCGCTTGCCATCACCGAATGGCAGCCCTTGCGTGAAGTGTTTACCTGTTCAAGTGTTGTTAAGGTATTGCATAGTCCAAGTGAGGATTTTGATGCGTTTTTTCATAATTTAGGTGTCTTGCCAGAACCCATGTTTGATACCCAGTTAGCCGCATCTATGGCCAGCTTAGGTGGCATTATGGGTTATCAAAAACTGGTTAAAATTTTGTTGGATGTGGAACTCGAAAAAGGCGAAACCCGCAGTGACTGGCTGCAGCGCCCATTAAGCAAAAACCAGCTACATTACGCAGCGGATGACGTTGAATATTTGCTGCCGATGGTTGATAAACTGGAAGCGCGCTTGAAAGAACAAGGGCGCTTAGATTGGCTGTTAGCGGATTGCCAGCAAGTTCTGCAAGATTGGCGCGACACTCAGCAAGCGGGCTACTCTTACGAGCGAGTCAAGAAGGCGTGGATGCTCAAAGGTCACCAACTTAATGTCTTAAGCCAATTAGTTGACTGGCGCGAAGTACGTTGTAAAGAAGTGAATATTCCCCGTGGTCATTTAATCAATGATGCACTATTGATGGAATTGGCCTTGCGCTTGCCTCAAGCGGTAAAACAACTATCTTCTATAAAGGGCATACGCCAAGCCACTGTGCGCAAAGAAGGTGAACAAATCATAGAGCTGATTCAGCGCTGTAAAGAGACGCCGCAAACCGATTGGCCTTCACGCATGGATCGTCCGCTGTCGCAAAGCGCGGGTGAGTGGTTCAAGAGAATGCGCCGTCAAGTGGACAAGGTTGCCGAGCAGTTGGATGTGCCGCCTGAACTATTGGCTCGTAAAAAATCCTTGGAAGCCATGCTGCGTGAAGGCTATCCAAGGGGCCCGTTTCAAATTCCAAAAACACTGCAAGGATGGCGTGAAGAGGTAGTGGGTCAACCATTGCTGGATGTATTAAACCAATTAGCAAAGCAATCTTAATTGAGTAACCGCCATGAAAAAGAAATTATTAACCGTCTGGTCTAGCCCTAAAAAAGAAGAAATGTATCTTTATACCGATCGTCTTGAAGGCTTGAAACGTGTGCCAGAAGAACTATTAAAAATGTTTGGCACGCCTAAAGAAGTGATGGGATTACCGCTTAGCGAAGACAAGCAGTTAGGCCGTGCTGATGCGAAAAAAGTATTAAGTGAAATCGTAACAAAGGGGTTTTACTTACAAATGCCACCAGTGCGTGATGATTATATGTTGGACCTCCATAAAGATACGTCTGCGAAATACACCGATATCTTATAAGCCCCTATGACCGTGTCGGATGGCGCCTGCTTATCCGACCTAAAGAAAACAAAGGTATTGGCATGGCCAAAAAAGAATTACCCTTTTGGCAAACAAAAACCTTACAAGAAATGAGTAAGGATGAGTGGGAAAGCCTGTGCGATGGTTGTGCAAAATGCTGCCTGCACAAGTTAGAAGATGAAGACACAGGTGAAGTACATTACACCGAAATTGTCTGTCGATATTTGGATCGTGAAACGTGTAACTGCACTGAATATAAACGCCGCCAAGAACTGGTGCCTAACTGCGTTTGGTTAAAGCCGGAAGATGTCACCGAGTTTCATTGGCTGCCATCAAGCTGTTCATACCGTTTGATCAGTGAAGGTAAGCCTTTACCTAAATGGCACCACTTACGTAGCGGTGATAAAGATTTAATTCATAAACGTAACCAATCTATGCGTCGTAAAGGTATTCCGGATGACAAAATTCCGGAAGAGGATTGGGAAGATCATATTATATGGATGGAGTAATCATGGCATATTACGAAACATACCTTCTGGCTTGGATTACTTACTTGATTGCCGCTGTGGGTATGTACTATGTGGTTGTAAAATTTACTAAGTATTGGCGCAATGAAGATGTGAAAAACTATCTGCGTATGATCAGTGCAGCAATATTATTTGTACCGGCTTCACACACTCTTGATGGTTTAGATGCCATTGCGCCTGCTTATATTGTGATGTTTGGCGAACTGTTTACAAATGGCATTGCAGCATCCTTGCATGGCTTAATTCCATTATTATTCGCATTGTTAGTCGGTGCTGTTTTATTAGCGATTCAAGCATTGATTAAAAGCATGCTTGCCAAACAAGCGAGCAATGAATAAAAAACTATGGGCGCACTATTATTACGTTTGAAACATGTTCCTGAAGATGAATACCAAGAGGTATGTCAATTATTAGAGGAGCATGACCTGAGCTTTTATGAAACCAAAGCGGGCTTCTGGGGAGTGGGTATGGCTGCTATTTGGTTAAGCGACGAAACTCAATTGCCTCAAGCTCATGCACTTTTAAATGAGTACGCTCAATCTAGGCAGGCTAAAATGCAGTCTGAGCGAGAGCAGGCTTTACTGGATGGGAAGGCGCGCACCCTAGCTTCAACCTTTGCACAACAGCCTGTTACCTTTACGCTTTATCTTCTAGCCATGA
>JBNMQC010000100.1:0-9032 GCA_051277445.1 Bermanella sp.
ATGGATCCGATAGCGTTTTAGTGCATCGAGCATGGCGTTAGATACCGTAATAACGCGGCTTTTGTTACCTTTACCCACCACATGAAACCACCAGTTTCGGTCCTGATCGACCCTAAAGTCACCCATAACAGGGGTTGAGCGCTCATCGGCCACAAGCTCTGAGATTCGCAGATACATGCCAAGTAGGGCATTGAGTATGAATAGCGTACGCTCATGAAGACCGGGGTCTCTTTGGGCGAGGTCTTCTGCAACGCGTATCACCTCGTCCCATTGATAATTACTGATGCGACGCACGGGCTCTTGGTTTTGCGAGCGCTGAATAAAGCGGCTTCTTTGGCGAACCAGTGCGACAGGGTTCGCTGAAAGGTATTCTTCCTGAATAAGAAAGTTAAAAAATGAACTCAATATAGCAAAAGACGATTGAATGGCCTTTTGCGAAGGAGAGTAGGTTTTAGCTGCCTGACGCTGGCCAGAGGCCTTGTCAGTTGAGCTAACAAACGGCCGCCAGTCACTATTGGCAATACGCTCGCCTTGTTTGCTTTTAAAGCGAGCGACATTTTTATCGCCGATCCAGTTTAATGGGGGGGAGATGCAAAACTCCATGTACTCTTCAATGTGTTCTCGGCGCACATCAATTAAAGAGTAATCCTTCACTTGCCATAGCCACTGTAAAAGCCTTTCAACTTCACGGCGGTAGGCGTTAAAGGTGGCGGTGCTGCCTTTATAACTAAGCATGTACCGAACGCCATAAAAGTAATCATACTGCTTAGGCTCACTTAGATGGGGCGCAATGTCTTTTGCGCTGTGTTTAAACCCATCGGGCAAGTATTGTATGTTATCGAATATTGGCTGTGGTGCTGCCGTAATAGTCATGACTTAGGCTTTTAGCTTCCATTTAAGGGTTTCGCCGGCTCTTAAAGGAACAATGACGTCACCTGCAAAGTCCATGGTTTCCGGAGCGGTCCAGTCTTGTTTAATCAATGTGATGGTGTCTTTGTTACGTGGCAGCTTGTAAAAGTCAGGGCCGTTAAAACTGGCAAAGGCTTCTAGTTTGTCTAAGGCGCCCAAGTCCTCAAAAATTTCTGCGTACAGTTCAATTGCCGCATAAGCGCTGAAACAACCGGCACAACCACAAGCATTTTCTTTTGCAGAGCGGGCATGAGGAGCAGAGTCCGTGCCTAGGAAGAAGCGATGATGGCCGCTGGATACCGCATCCTGGAGTGCTTGCTGATGCGTGTTTCGCTTAAGTACTGGCAAGCAGAAAAGGTGAGGACGAATACCGCCCACTAGCATGTTGTTACGGTTAAATGCCAAGTGCTGAACCGTAATAGTCGCACCAACATTGTCACCTTGAGACTTAACAAAATCCGCAGATTCTTTAGTCGTGATGTGTTCAACCACTAAGCGTAGTTGAGGTACTTTGGCCACAAGTGGCGCTAAAATCTCATCTAGGAATGCTTTTTCACGATCGAAAATATCAACGTGATTATCAGTGACTTCACCATGAACCAATAAAGGCATGTTGTTATCAGCAAGCGCAATGGCGATCTCTTCTAGTCGACCAAGGTCAGTCACACCTGAATCGGAGTTGGTCGTAGCGCCAGCCGGATATAGCTTAGCTGCAACTACACGACCGGTTTTTGCCGCTTCCTGTATTAACTCAGGCGTGGTGTTGTCTGTTAAATATAAGACCATTAATGGGTCAAACTGAGGATATTGGGTGCTATGCGCCATAATGCGGTCGCGATAGGCGAGGGCTTGAGCTGCATCCATAACAGGAGGGTTTAGATTGGGCATGATAATCGCGCGAGACATGACTTTTGCCGTAGCAGGCACGGTGTACTGAAGTGCATCCCCATCGCGTAAATGTAAATGCCAGTCGTCAGGACGTGTGATGGTTAGTTGGTCGGTCATGTTTTGGTCCAATGCAATCGTTTGAAGCATTATACCTATGACTTTCAAAAAGCTCATTGCCTTAAACAAAAAAGGCGACCAAATGGTCGCCTTTTAAACTAACCCGGTTATTTATTGAGCGGGTTTACCTTCATGGTCCTTGGCTAGCAACATATAGAATGCTGGAACGATGAACAGTGTTAACAAGGTGCCCACTGTCATACCACCCACGATTACCCAGCCAATCTGTTCGCGACTTTCAGCGCCCGCGCCAGTTGCTAGTGCTAGAGGAATAGCACCTAGCACCATGGCTGCAGTCGTCATCAGGATAGGGCGAAGGCGCATTGATGCGGCATCAACGACGGCGGCTAATTTTTGAGAGCCTTGTTCTTGAAGTTGATTCGCAAACTCCACAATCAAAATACCGTGTTTGGTAATTAAGCCAACTAGGGTAAGTAAGCCAATCTGGCTGTATACATTGGCTGTCCCACCACTTAACCAAAGTGCGATAACCGCACCTAATAGAGCAGGTGGCACAGATAGCATGATGATCAATGGGCTCTTAAAGCTTTCAAATTGGGCGGCCAATACTAGATATATGAATAACAACGCAAGAACGAAGGTTTGCATTAAACCTGCCCCAGAATCCTTGTACTCACGAGTTTGTCCTGCGTAATCCACTTGAACTGGAATATCCATTTCAATGGATAATTCATCAATGGCGTTTTCAATGAAAGCCAAACCTTCTTCCACGTCAATACCCGGTGCAAGACCTGCTTGCACGATAGCCGACTTCAATTTATTGAAGTGATTTAGCTCTTTGGGTGCAATGCTTTCTTTCACGGTTACGAGGTTAGACAGGGGAATCATAACCCTCGCATCACCGCGCACGTAAATCTGACTAATATCTTGAGGGCTGGCACGATCTTCATCCTCAACCTGCAAGATCACATCATACTGCTCAGCCCCTTTTTTATAGCGCGTCACTTCGCGGCCAGCCATCATGGTTTCTAAGGTTGAACCCAACTCTGAAACGGCCACACCAAGATCCGCTGCTTTGTCTCTGTCTACCTGAATATCCAGCTGAGGCTTGTTGAGCTTTAGATCTGTGTCTGGCTGAGTGAATAGACCAGCGGTATACACACGGCCCATTAGTGCTTGCATGAAGGTGTTTAGCTCGTCATAGCCTTGTGTCGTTTGCACAACCACCTCAATTGGGCGAGAGATAATGCTTTGCCCTAAAGAAGGTGGCAGCATTGGGAACGACATGGTGCCAGGGATACCACCAAACATTGGTCCCATAATGGAATTTGCAATTGCTTGGGTTGAGCGGTCACGGTTTTCCCAATCCAGTACACGCAAGAACGAAATACTGTTGGTAGAAGATGGAAAGCCGGTGATCATAAAGTAACGATCTTTCTCTGGAATGCCTTCATAAACCGCTTCAATTTGTTTTGCGTAACGGTCAACATAAGCGGTGCTTGAGCCTTCAGGTGCAATAGCAAAGCCTATGATGAATCCGCGGTCTTCTACCGGCGCCAGCTCACTTGGTAGGTATTTATACAACACACCAAGTGCGGCAACGGTTAAAAACGCAACACCTGCAACTATTTTGGTTTGAGTGAGTGATTTTGATAACAGGTTTTTGTAAAAGGCGGTTAATCGATTAAGGATTTCTTCGCCTTTTAAATAAAATTTACCTGGGTTGGTTTCGTGGCGTAGGATCTTTGAAGCCATCATAGGAGCAAGTGTGAGCGCTACAAAGCCCGATACAATAACCGCACCGGCCAGTGTCAGAGCAAACTCACTAAACAGCTTGCCAGTACGACCTGGCGTAAACGCAACCGGTGCAAATACCGCAGCAAGGGTAAACGTCATCGCTATAACAGCAAATGCAATTTCACGCATGCCTTTGTAGGCTGCTTTTACTGGCTCCATGCCTTCTTCTATGTAGCGATAAATATTCTCTAGAACAACAATCGCGTCATCCACCACTAAGCCCACAGCCAAAACAAGCGCCAGTAAGGTCAGAGTATTAATGCTAAAGCCAAACAGCAGCATGATGCTAAATACGCCAATGAGCGATACCGGAATCGTCATTAATGGAATCAAGGTGGCACGTAAATTTCTTAAGAATAAGAAAATTACCAAAATAACCAATGCAACGGCTTCGAAAATAGTTGTGAATACAGAATCAATTGAGCGCGAAATAAACACAGAAGAGTCGTAGGCAATGTCTACTTTCATGCCTTCAGGCAGAGCATCGCGGATTTTTGGTAACCGCTCTTGAATGCCATCGCTCACGGATAATGGGTTAGCAACGGATTGCTTAACAACACCAAGAGCAACCGCACTTTTGCCATTGAATCGGGTAACAACGCGTTCACTTTTTGCAGCTTGCTCTATACGTGCCACATCTTTAAGTCGTACAAGATAGTTATCGCTTTTACGCAGTACGATGTCCTCAAACTCAACTTCACGATTTAGGTCGGTTTGAGTAAGGACGGTAAATTCACGTTCAACGCTTTCGATTCGGCCGCCAGGCACTTCTATGTTTTGCTGACGAAGGGCTTGTTCCACCTCTTGTGGCGTAACATTAAAAGCCGCCATCTTGTTTCGATCTAACCAGATACGCATCGCGTATTCGCGCTCACCAGCCAGCATCACACTGGCTACACCAGGCACAGTTTGCAGAGGGTCTTTGACGCGGCGATCTGCGTATTCCGTGACATCTAAGGCAGAGTGGCGATCACTAGAGAAAGCCAGCCAGATGATCGGTTGCGCATCCGCTTCAACTTTCGAAACAATAGGTTCTTCAATGCCAGTAGGCAGTTGTCCGCGAACACGACCAACACGGTCACGTACATCATTTGCTGCACTGTCTGCGTCACGATCAAGTTTAAAATAAACCGTAATCTGTGATTTTTCAGAGCTATTCTTTGAGACAAGGTAGTCTATACCTTCAACACCAGACAAGGAGTCTTCCAGTATTTGTGCAATTTGGGATTCCATGATGGAAGCATTCGCACCCACATAGATGGTTTCAACGGTCACAACCGGCACGTCTATGTTCGGGTATTCTCGAACCGTTAGCTTTTCAAAGGCAATGACACCCAGCAGTACTACGAGAATATTTAAAACCGTAGCAAAGACAGGGCGTTTTATACTGATATCAGAAATACTCATCGTTACACCTACTGATTATTTGCTTGAAGCATTTCAGGAAATAAAGGTGTAACCGGTGCGCCAGGTTGTAACTTAATTTGACCTGCGATAATAACCACGTCATCTTTGGCGATGCCGGATGTAAGTTCTACTTCTGCTTTTCTGCGTTGACCGATCGTGACAGGTACTTGAACGACCTTACCATCAACAACCTTCATTACGAAGTACTGCTGACCTTGTGGTAGTAGGGCTTGCTCGGGTACCAATAATGCATTCTCGTTCTTACTTACTTCAAGAATTGCGCTAGCAAATAAACCAGGGCGTAACTCTAATGAGTCATTTTGGATGATAGCGCGAACATTAAAGCTACGTGATTGTTCGTTAATAGCAGGGGAGATAGCGGTTACTCGGCCTTTATATACGTTCCCAGGAAAAGCGGGAGTCGTGATTTCAATATTTTGATTTAACTTAACTTTACTCAAATAGGTTTCAGGTAATGCAAAGTCAAACTTTAATGTGTTTAGTTCTACTAGATTAACCAAATCTTGACCTGCATTGACATATTCACCGGCACTAAGATTATGTAGACCGATCATGCCGGTGAAGGGGGCGCGAATGGTAAGCTTTTGGAGTTGTGCGAGCGCGTATTCTGCTTGAGCTTGATTGATGCTTACATTCGCAGCAGCTGAATCTAGATCGGTCTCGCTGGCTGCATTTTTCTTGAAAACGCCTTGAGTACGTTTGAATTCAGCATTACTGAGTTTCACGCGAGCACGCGCTTCATTCAGTAATGCTTTTTGTGTACTGCCATCAAGCTGAAAGAGATTTGTCCCTTCTTTGACGGTAGAACCATCTTCAAATCCAATTTCAACGATACGACCAGAAACTTCAGGTGATAAAACAACTGAGCGATTTGCTTTTAATGTACCAATTGAATTGATGGTGCTTTTAAGTTCTTGAGGTTGCACCTTAATCACCTCTGCCGGTAAACCACCTTGGGCGAAAGTGGTTACAGATAAAGCCATTAGTAGTGCAAAGCTCGAAAGACTGGGCAATAAAGTGGATTGATTCATGGAAAGTCCCTTAGATTAAGATGAGCGCCATCATAATCGGCAAAGATGAAAACTGCATGTCTTAGTTGCGAGAATGATTGTTGCAAATTTCGAACAAAGGAAGTGCTTGGCAAGCTATTGCTTAGTTTTGGTGTCTATGTGCAGCTTTGCACAGCTAGGTCACTGTCTCGCTGCTTATATAATAGTCCACATAAGCACATGCGGCTTTTAATTTCAGCGGAGTCATCACTGGTTTGATTGTTGGGCCGTGAGTATTACTTGAGAGCCTAGGTGCCCATATATCTGATATTTAAGCCTGTAAGCCCTTGTGGTAATGATTATTACCATAAGGGTTTTTTGTGTCGTATAATTATATAAATATAAGTAACGTAACAAGTAACATTGTTACGATTGAAATATGTGTATTTACATTAAGGCGAAAACCATGAATCAGCAGGCTTTACGTGACATTGGCGTCGATAATGCGCTTATTACGCGAGTAATAGCGGTTTTCGGTTCAAATATCCCTCAACCCCCAGCGAAAATGATGAAGGACTCAGGGCAGTACGAGGCCATTAATGAGTTCTATGCCATGAAACTTGTCATGGCCATGGGCGATCGACTCAATGTCCGCAACGTTAAAAAATTGGTAACGGGCTCTATGGCGAAAATTGCTCGTAATTACAAAGAGTTAAAGGAGGCTCTGCCAGAAGCGTTTACTCCCGCACCAAAGGATAAAACCGGTGATGCCATGAGTCAGCTTAAGCGTGAATTAGTGGCACAAGAGCGTGCCGTTTTTGATATCGAGATAGAGGAGCTTGATGCGAAACATACAGCGGAGATTGTTCAACTTGAGCAAGCCCATGAAAGCACCATAAGAAAGCTAGAGACTGAACTCACTAAGGCACACAAAGAAAACGCCGTGATAGCGGACTTGTTAAAATCTTCTCAATTACATAACGAAGACCTCATAGCCAAGCTAAAACATGAGGCAGTCAACGCAAACGAATTGCGTAATATTCAACTAGTGGCACAAGAGCGCAAAGAGTCACTAGACGAAACACGAAAGGTTATCGAAATACTAAAAGGGCAGTTTGATCACTTTAAGAACAAAACAGATGAGCGAATTGAAATTTTAGAAAGAGACAAAAAGCGAGCACAAACGGCTGAGCAAGTGGCGCTGCGTACAATTGAAGAGCACCAAGCAGTCATAGACCGATATGTTAGTGAAGCGGAAAACTTATCAAGTCAGATCACTGAATTAAAACAAGAGCTCAACATAAGGGCGATCAATTATACGCACGAAGAATCAAACGCAGTATTTGTTCATAGCATTCAAGCGGCGATCACGCCATTAGAGCAATTAAATGAAATGATCCAAATTTTTGCAGCGGCCAGTCAGCAAAAGGCAATCGACATGAGTACCGTAACCAGCTTAATAACGGATCTTTCTACAAACTTACTTAATTTTAAGGCGTCTATTGAGCTTAGCTTGCAGGATATTAAAAATAGCCAGATGAATTCAGAAACTGTAGCAAAATAACCACTGGTAGTAGATACATTGAATAAGCCAATATCAAGATACACAGACGCAACCAGTCAAAAATACCATGGCGCCTTTGAGCGTTTTATTAAATCCGGGCGTTTTTTGCCGGCTGATGAACAAGATGTGATCAGTTATATAGAGGAAGAAGGGGCTATTGATCGGATCAATAGATTAAAGGTTGCTTCGCTTAAGGTTCATCTAGGCGCTTTAAAGAAGTGGCATCTTGATGGAAAATGGGATGACCCAACCTCAGGAGCTTCTGTAAAACGCAGATTAAAAAGACTGAAATCGTTAGAACGGCAAAATGGCATTGAAAAGGACAGTAGTCGATTTATTACGGCTGAAGAATGCCTACAAGTTGTTTCGCTATTAATGGTTATGACCGACACATTAAAGGCAAAACGCGACCGATTAATTACAGCCATTAGTCTTGTCTCAGGTCACAGGCCAGGGATGGTTGCCGGTATAAAAGTCGAGCACATAATGAACTTAGGTGTTCATGACGCGCACATTATTATAGATACACCAGCATTTAAGACAGATGCTCAAACCCCGACGCTTATCCCATATACAGGTGCTGGATTTTGCCCAGCAACCTGGCTGCGTGGCTTTATAAAAGAACAAGAATTAACGAGCGGGTATCTTTTTAAAGGCACTCAGCGTGACTTCGGAAAACCATTATCGACGCAGACATTAAATTCTGTTGTGAAAGAGATCTTTTTAAGTGCAGGTATTAAGGGTGGCAAGCTGACATCTTATACGTTCCGCAAAACCATGCCGACTTTAGCAGCAATGGAGGGTGTCCATGCTGCCGATATCGCTGCCCAAGGTAGTTGGTCGAGCACTGAAACGGTCAATAAGCATTATATAAGTAAAGCGATCGGGCTATTGGGCAAGGCTCCGCTGGCGGTATTGTCATCTATATCAAAAGCCACAGAGGTGCTGGCAATACCTGAGACCAAGGTGGATCTACCGATACACGATCAAGATATGTTCATCTATGCGCACTCAGGCGGCATGATTTCTTTAAACCACAATGAAGCTGAACGACTTTTTGAGCAATTAAAGACGTATCTCGATCAGAACTAACTCTTTAGGTCATGTACAACGAATGCTGGTGAGGGTTTAGCTGAGATACCTATAATTGAAGCCTTATGATTCTACGCAAAACATTTTAAGCTGAGAGAGCTAACACATATAAAACCGCGTTTATTTTTCGATTTCTACTAATTCCGATAATAACAATTATCGGAAATTGTATATATTCATCTCTTAGCTAATATTAAATAAAACCACCATTCTGAGATTGATATGGAAAACGCTGAGCAGCTCGCCCCCTCCTTATTTCAAGAGCACGACTATCTTGAGGTGATTAC
>JBNMQC010000101.1:0-8644 GCA_051277445.1 Bermanella sp.
CAACAATTACTAATGACGCGATAATGGTCATCTGCACGATAATACGAATATTACCTGGAATGTGGTTACGAATTAGCGATATAGCAAAATTCGAACACGCTGTTACCGAGGTTAATGCAATACACATCACCAAGGTCACATTTAAACTTGTAGTTACCGCTAGCGCTGAACACACACCCAGAATTTGTACTGCAATTGGGTTGTTAAGCAGTAGCGGTTGAGTTAATACTTCTTTAACAGATGACGACATATTAAACCCCCTGCCCTTTAAGTCCTGCTAAGTAAGCAGCAAAACCCTGCTCACCCAACCAAAATTGCACCAAATTCGAAACACCTTTGCTTGTCAGTGTTGCGCCGGATAAACCATCAATTTGGTTTTCCGCTTTTGGCGATGCAGGATCAACCTTGCCCTTAATCACGTCAATGGCAACTTTACCGGTATCATCATAGACTTCTTTACCTTCCCAAAGTGCTTTCCAAGAAGGATTATCAATTTCACCACCTAGCCCAGGGGTCTCAGCGTGAGAATAGAAACCAAGTCCCGCGATCGTTTCAGCGTTACCTTGCAGAGCAACAAACCCATACAAAGTAGACCAAAGTCCATAACCGTGAACAGGAAGAATGATGCGATCCACTTCACCGTCTTTTTCAACTAAGTAAACAGCCGCATAGTCAGCCTGACGCTTGATGCTAGCAGGGTCTTCACTACCGGCTAATTTCTCGCTGAATTTAGGATCTTTTGCTAATTTCTTTTGATCAAACGTGGCAACTGGGTAACCGGCTTGAGCCAGTTTTTCCAATTCAGATTCATCTGCATACTGACCAGTTTCAAGATTAACAATACGTGTTGTTACTTGCTTGAATTGTTCAGCAATCGATTTATCTGCCACTAATAAACCAGCCGCAGCTAGAATATTTTTCTTTTTGTCTTCAAGTTTATTTTGAACTTGAATCGGTTTCAGTGAAACCGCGGCACCCGCTACGATGATGGAACACACAAGGCATAGCAGTACCGCAACCATGATGGTTTTTTGAATGCTATCGTTTTTAGCCGACATTGCGAGCCACCCTCCGCTTAATATTTGCTTGAACTACAAAATGGTCAATTAATGGCGCAAATAAGTTTGAAAATAAAATCGCTAACATCATGCCTTCAGGGAAAGCTGGGTTAATTACACGAATAAGTACTACCATCACACCAATCAGAGCACCAAAAAAGAACTTACCTTTATTGGTCATAGATGATGACACCGGATCGGTTGCCATGAAGATCATACCAAAGGCAAAACCACCTACCACTAAGTGCCAGTACCAAGGCATCGCAAACATAGCGTTTGTATCAGAACCTATAAAGTTTAGCAGTGTAGAAAGTGATACCATGCCGATCATCACACCCGCAACGATACGCCAAGATGCAATACCCATAACAAGCAGCACCGAACCACCCAGTAAAATCGCAATGGTACTGGTCTCGCCGATGGAGCCTTGAATCGTGCCAGAGAACGCATCAAACCAAGTTAAACCACTACCAATGATTTCACCCACACCACCAATGGCCGCAAGACCTAAAGGCGTAGCACCAGAGAAACCATCTACCGCCGTCCATACAGCATCACCGGAGATCTGAGCTGGATACGCGAAGAAAAGGAACGCACGACCGGTTAGCGCAGGGTTTAAGAAGTTTTTGCCAGTACCGCCAAAAATTTCTTTACCAATAACCACACCAAAACTGATACCCAGAGCAACCTGCCACAACGGAATATCCGGTGGACAAATCAGAGCAAACAGAATAGACGTTACAAAGAAACCTTCATTTACTTCATGGCCACGAATCGTTGCAAACAATACTTCCCAGAAACCGCCAACAATAAACGTCACAGCATAAATAGGTAGAAAGTACGTCGCACCAAAAATTAAGTTATCCCAGATGCTGCTCGCGTCATAGCCTGCAACCGTAGAAATAATGGCACCGCGCCAGCCTTCAATACCGGCCAAGCCCATAGTGTCTAGCGCGTTATTTGCTTGGAAACCCAAGTTCCACATACCAAAAAACATAGCAGGGAAACAGCATAACCATACGGTAATCATAATGCGTTTAAGGTCGATACCGTCACGCACGTGAGCTGTATTATTCGTAACTGATGGCGGGGAATATAAACCCGTATCAATCGCTTCATACAGTGGATACATCTTCTCGAATTTACCGCCTTTCGTGAAATGCGGTTCGAGGCTTTCTATATACGATTTTAATCCCATGATTATGCCTCTTTCTCAATACGCTCAAGGTTGCCGCGTAAAATTGGACCGTACTCATATTTACCTGAGCAAACATAAGTACAAAGTGCCAAGTCTTCTTCATCCAACTCAAGGGCACCCAAACTAATAGCAGAATCCATATCTTCAACAATCAATGCACGAAGCAATTGTGTCGGCAGGATGTCTAGCGGCATAATTTTTTCGTAAGCACCAACGGGCACCATAGCGCGCTCACTACCATTTGTAGATGTAGTGAAATTAAACAGCTTTTTAGGTAGAAGCTTGGACAAATAAATATTCTTAACAGAATGACGTTCAACGCCCGCACGGAGATAATGCAGAAGATGTCGTTCACGACCTTCAGCTAAAACAGACACTTGATTGGCAAAACGACCAAGATAAGCCAAAGAACCAGCAGCCGTACGACCACCAAAAACAGAGCCAGAAATCACACGATTTTCGCCTTCCTCAAGCTCGTTAGCAGTCAATTCCGTCAAGCAAGCACCTAACTGAGTACGAACCAAGCGAGGCTTAGTGACTTGAGGGCCAGCTAAAGCAATCACGCGATCTGTGTTTAACTTACCTTCCGTAAACAATTGGCCAACCGCAATCACATCCTGATAACCCACATGCCAAACTGTTTTACTAGCACTAACAGGGTCAAGCTCATGAATATGTGTCCCCACTAAACCCGCTGGGTGTGGACCCGTAACATCAACAACCTGGGCCTTACCTGCTGGAACGGTGACTTGAGGTGCCTTGGTCACGAATACTTTTTTCGCTAAGCACGATAAAACAGCCAAACCATTTGCAAACGCTTCTTTCTGATCAGCAATAACAACAGCTGGATCTGCAGCAAGCGGATTGCTATCTAATGTTGATACAAATATTGAACTCGGCTCGCTGCCAGGAGCAGGTGCCTTAGAGAATGGACGAGTACGAATGGCTGTCCACAAACCAGATTCGATCAGCTGAGCTTCAACCTGCTCACGACTCAATCCAGCAAGCTCATTTGCATTAAAGCTGTTAAAAGTAAGCTCTTCATTACCTTCTACCTCAATGACAAGCGACTCAAATACACGACGCTTACCACGGTTAATCTCAACAACCGTACCTGAGGCCGGGGCCGTATAATTCACCCCTTCATTTTTCTTGTCAGTAAAGAGCAGCTGCCCTTTTTTGACCTTGTCCCCTACCTGCACAAGCATGGTAGGCTTCATGCCCACATAGTCGAAACCCACCAATGCTACCCGAGAAACCGCATTACCTTGGGTAATGTTTTGCTCCGGTTTCCCAGCAATTGGCAGGTCAAGACCTTTCTTGATATTGATCATATGCCTTGCCTAATCACAGTTTCGAAAAAAATTCTTTACGTTTGCGCCACTCAGCGCTGCTTTTTTGCTTATTATTCAACCAGTTAAGAGTCGAGTAAACGCTCTATTATTCTGTTTGGTAGTATAATCATCTCACCAATACGTGACTAGCTATAAGTAAGCAATATTCTCAAAGCAATTGGGAATAAGTATAGACACAGTCCCCTACAATGCGCATTGATGATCACACAAAAAAAGCCGCTGTCTAAACAGCGGCTCCTTTTTTACTGACTAACCAGAGGATAAGCTGGGTAGTTCACACCGCATAGTTGCTCCGCAATGCGAACAACCTGGCAGCTATAACCGTATTCATTGTCGTACCAAACGTAAACATTCACGCGATTTTTGCTTACGATTGTCGCTTCACCATCAACGATACCTGCACAACGGTTACCTACAAAATCACTAGAAACCACTTCAGGGCTGGCAACATAGTCAATTTGCTTTTGCAAAGCAGAATGCAAAGACGCATCACGCAAGAATGCGTTTAAGTCATCACGGGATACTTTATTAAGCGTTAAAGACAAAATAGCCATAGACACATTCGGCGTTGGTACACGAATCGCGTTACCTGTTAACTTACCTTTTAGCTCAGGAAGTGCCTTAGCTACTGCACTTGCTGCGCCAGTTTCTGTAATAACCATGTTCAAGGCTGCAGCACGACCACGACGATCGCCACTGTGGTAGTTATCGATCAAGTTTTGGTCATTGGTGTAAGAGTGCACCGTTTCAACGTGACCACAATCCACACCATACTCATCATTTAGTGCTTTAAGCACAGGTGTAATGGCATTAGTAGTACAAGAGGCTGCAGATAAAATTGTGTCTTCTGCTTTCATGTCACCATGGTTAACACCGTATACGATGTTCTTAATATCGCCTTTACCTGGCGCTGTTAACAATACGCGAGAGATACCTTTACAAGCCGCATGCTGACCAAGGCCATCCGCATCACGCCATACACCCGTGTTATCAATCAATAACGCGTCGTTAATACCGTACTGGGTGTAATCGATCTCAGAAGGGTTTCCAGCATAGATAATGTTAATGTAAGTGCCGTTAACGATAAGCGCACTGTTTTCTTCATCAACCTGGATAGTCCCTTTAAAAGAGCCATGAATAGAATCACGACGCAACAAGCTTGCGCGCTTAACTAGGTCATCACCCTTACCTTTACGCACAACGATAGCGCGTAGACGCATGCCTTTACCGCCACCGGCTTTCTCAACCATGATGCGAGCAAGCAAACGACCGATACGACCAAAACCGTAAAGAACGACATCTTTACCTTCTTGTTCTTCAGTCTTTTCAGCGGTCAATTGCGCTAGCTGAGCTTTAACGAATTCTTCTAGAGAAGCGCCATTACCTTCTTTACGGAAGTTAACAGCCATCTTACCGATATCAATATGGCAAGATTTAACATCCATTTCTTTAAGGATGGTAATAACTGGGCAGGTTTCTTGAACAGAAAGCGCTTCTTTCTCCACCTGACGAACAAAGCGGTGCGCTTTTAAGATATCAATCACAGAACGATTGATAATAGGACGGCCGTACACAGACAACACAACGTTGTTCTTGCGGTACAAACCACCAATTAATGGGATCATGGATTCTGCGGTTTCTTCACGCAACGTCCAATCAGACAAGCTGGCTTCACGAACATCTTGACTCACGGATACACCCTCGATACTTAGGCCAAAAAATTGTGCGATATTATGCCCACAAAGATTCGCAATCTCAATGACTATAGATGCTTTAAATGCGCCCCACCACCAAAGCTGATCACCGCTTAAACAAACCATAATGACCATCCGCCCAAATAACACCGTGAATGTCGTGCACAATGATCATCAATTCGAAAGTAAAATCCAAACCAAAGATAAGAAGCCTTAACAGCCCCCATTGCATTGAGTACACTAGCGCCTCTTAAAAATAGCTCATAGGACAGTCATGGCGGCCAACCCTCCTTTGCCAAGCAAATCTGGTGATATTTTATCTTGGGGCAACATCCAAGGAACGCACCTTGCCCATGCCATTGCGAATGCTGCCAGCCAATATTCAGGCCTCACTGTGGTTGTCGCCAACAACAGCAGTGAAAGCCAGCGACTAACCGAAGAAATTCGCTACTTTTTCCAAGGCGAGGTTTTCAACTTACCGGACTGGGAAACCCTGCCGTATGATTATTTCTCCCCACACCAAGACATCATCAGCGAACGCTTGAGCACGTTAGTAAAACTGCCTCAAGCAAAGAACAGCATCTTGGTTATCCCTGCTTTGTCCTTACAACTTAAATTGCCCCCGGTTAATTACATCCTGGGTCATAGCTTCACAGTCAAAGTAGGCGACACACTCGACCTTGATCAGCTCAAATTAAACCTAATTTCAGCCGGCTATCAATCGGTAGACAGCGTATTTGAGCATGGCGAATTTTGTATTCGTGGTGCTATTTTAGATATTTTCCCTATGGGTTCCGATCAGCCATTTCGGATCGAATTGTTCGATGACGAGGTGGATAGCATTCGATGGTTTAACGCAGAAACACAGCGCTCAACCGAAACCACCGAATGCATTGAATTATTACCAGCAAAAGAAGTGCCATTAGATAAAAGTGGTATTCGTACATTTAAGCAACGCTGGTTTGATTTCTTTGAGTGTGACCCAAAAGAATCCCCGCTTTATATGGATGTTACCAAGCAAATCGCACCAGGCGGTATCGAGTACTACTTACCTCTGTTCTTTGAAGAGACGGCCACCTTATTTGATTATCTGCCCCAAGCTTGTCAGTTATTGTTCAATCAAGACCTAGAAAAAGGTCTACAACATAACTGGAAAGACATCGAACATCGCTATGAAGAGCGTCGCCACGACATTCGCCACCCGGTGCTGCCACCAAATGAAATCTACTTAAACGACAACCAAACTTTCGCCCAATTTAAACTCTACGGGCGCATTAAAACATTCACTGACAACATAAAAGAGCAAACTGGCCACTATAACTTTGCACTGCCTGTTTTGCCCTCCCTTCAAGTAAACCACAAACATGACAACCCACTTGAAGCACTCGAAAGCTTCCTAATGGAAAATAATGAAGCTGTAGTCTTTTGTGTTGAAAGTGCCGGTCGCCGTGAAGCGCTGTTAGAGCTTCTTGAGCGCATCAATATCAGCCCTCAAATTATTGACTCATGGCACGACCTCACAGAACATGAGTTTGAATTCGCGATCACCACCGCCCCCATTGAAGACAGCTTTTACAGCCAACAACTGGATGCATGGTTAATCAGCGAAAATGCCTTATTCGGTGAACGCATTCGCCAAAGTCGTCGCCAAAAACAAGAAAAAGATCAAAGCGAAAACGTGATCCGCAATTTGACTGAGCTCACCATGGGCGCAGCGGTTGTTCATATTGATCACGGTGTCGGGCGTTATCGAGGCATGCAAACCATCGAGGTCGACGGTGATGCAACCGAGTTTGTCATGCTTGAGTACGCCGACCAAGCCAAGCTTTACGTACCCGTATCGTCGCTTCACCTTATTAGCCGTTACAGTGGTGCCGATACCGATCTTGCCCCCATGCACAAGCTGGGCACTGAAAAATGGTCCGCTCAACGCCGTAAAGCTCTGGAAAAAATTCGCGATACCGCCGCAGAATTATTGGAAATATACGCCAAGCGTGAAGCCAAACCTGGCCATAGCTTTAAGTTTCCTCGCGACGATTACGAGATCTTCAAATCGGATTTCCCATTTGAAGAGACCGTTGATCAAAAAAGCGCCATCAACGCCGTCATTACCGACATGATGCGAGCCAATCCAATGGACCGCTTAGTGTGCGGCGACGTGGGCTTTGGTAAAACAGAAGTGGCCTTAAGAGCCGCGTTTGTGGCCATACAAAATGGCATGCAGGTGGCGGTACTTGTGCCCACCACCCTACTTGCGCAACAGCATTACGAAACCTTCCGCGACCGTTTTGCCGACTGGCCTATTCGCGTCGAAAGCCTATCGCGTTTCAAAACCGGTCAAGCCAAAAACAAGTCACTACAAATGTTAGAGGACGGCAGCGCTGATATTGTGATCGGCACCCACAAGTTATTACAGGGCGACGTTAAATTTAACAATCTTGGCTTGTTGATCATCGATGAAGAGCACCGCTTTGGTGTTCAACAAAAAGAAAAAGTAAAGGCCTTGCGTGCCGAGATCGATATTCTCACCATGACGGCTACGCCAATTCCACGAACATTGAATATGGCCATGTCCGGAGTGCGTGATTTATCCATCATTGCCACCCCGCCTGCACGCCGTTTGGCCGTGAAAACCTTCGTTAAAATATGGGACGAGCACCTGATTAAAGAGGCCGTACTGCGTGAAATATTGCGTGGTGGTCAGGTTTACTTTTTACACAACGAAGTTAAAACCATCGATAAAGCCGCTGAAGATTTAGCCAAGCTGATTCCAGAAGCGCGTATTGGCGTGGCTCACGGCCAAATGTCCGAGCGCCAGCTGGAATCGGTCATGAGCGACTTCTATCACAAGCGCTTCAACGTCTTGATGTGTACCACCATTATTGAAACCGGCATCGACATACCCAATGCCAACACCATCATTATTGAACGTGCAGATAAGTTCGGCTTAGCTCAACTGCACCAGTTACGCGGACGTGTTGGTCGAAGCCACCATCAAGCATATGCTTACCTGCTTGCACCTCAAGAGAAGAAAGTCTCTAAAGATGCCGAAAAACGCCTCGACGCCATTACCAATGCGCAAGATTTAGGCGCCGGCTTTATGCTGGCCACACACGACCTTGAAATTCGTGGTGCCGGTGAGTTATTGGGTGAAGAGCAAAGTGGTCACATTCAAAATGTCGGCTTCAGTTTGTATATGGAACTACTCGATCGTGCGGTTGAAGCCATCAAAGAAGGCCGTGAACTGAGCCTAGATGACCCAACCGAGCAACAGGCTGAAATTAACCTGCGCATTCCGGCGTTAATCCCAGAAGATTACCTGCCAGATGTACACAACCG
>JBNMQC010000102.1:0-8454 GCA_051277445.1 Bermanella sp.
GTTTCAACCTCATCGCTATACTCGTACGCGCGATTTGTATGAAGATTTCGTTCGTGTGCTCAGTGATGTGGATGTGCTGTTGTTGTTGGACGTGTATCCTGCAGGCGAAGATGAAATAGCCGGCGCTGACGGGCGTTCTTTGTGCGGTAGTATTCGTCAGCGTGGACGTGTCGATCCTATCTTTATTGAACGTGGCGCGGATGTTAAACCGGTATTAAAAGATATCTTAAAGCCGGGGGATATTGTTATGACCCAAGGTGCCGGTAATGTGGGCACATTAGCGCTTGAATTGACTCAAGAATTGCCAAAATTGCTGGAGAGTATTGATGGCTAATTTTCATCCCCATCAAATTGGTAAAGTAGCCGTATTGCTCGGTGGTAATAGCGCGGAACGTGCGGTTTCGTTGAATAGCGGTAACGCGGTATACGAAGCATTAAGTGCTCAAAATGTGGATGTGGTAAAGATTGATTCCAAGCAAAATTTGATTGGACAATTGAACGAACACAAGCCTGATGTAGCGTTTATTGCTTTGCATGGCTCAGGTGGAGAAGACGGCACGGTACAAGGACTGCTTGAGTTTTACGGTGTGCCTTATACCGGTAGTGGTGTTAAAGCCAGTGCTATTTGTATGGATAAGTGGCGAACGAAATTGATTTGGCAGGGGTTGGATTTACCCACGCCTGGTTTTGTTTTAGCTAATGATTCCCAGCAATTAAAGGCGTTTTCTGAGCAAGTTGGGTTCCCATTAATGGTGAAACCCGCTTTAGAGGGCTCAAGTATTGGCATATCAAAAGTCAAAAGTCAGGCAGAAATAGCTGGCGCATTTGATGCAGCGTTTGGTACGGGTTCCCCTGTACTTGCGGAGCAATTTATCACGGGTAAAGAATTTACAGTGGCCATATTGAATGGCAAACCACTGCCTGCGATTCAGTTGAAGCCGGCCAACGAGTTTTACGATTATGAAGCAAAATATATTCAAGATGATACCGAGTATTTATTGCCTTGCGGATTAAGCCCCGAGAAAGAGTTAGAGCTTCAGTCTCTTGCCCTTAATGCTTATGAATCACTTGATTGTAAAGGCTGGGGCCGTGTGGATGTAATGCAAGATGAACAGGAAAGGTTCTGGTTGATAGAAGTAAATACAGTGCCGGGTATGACGGATCACTCTTTGGTGCCAATGGCAGCGAAATCAGCTGGAATTGATTTCAAACAGTTAGTTATAGAAATATTGGCAGCGGTCGAGCGATGAAAGGAAAAGGCGCTACAAGACAGGCTCCTAAAAAAGCGCTGTTTAGTGGAGATCACTTTGTGCGCTGGTTAAAGCCGGTATCGGTTGCTGTTACAGTGATGTCTATTCTTGTGGCTGTTGTTCTATTGTTATTGCAAATGGCAAATAAACAGGTCGACCAGTTACAGTTTGAGAATGAGTTAGAGCATGTGACGGCGCAAGCCATTAAGGCGAATATTTCACCTTGGTTTCCGGATGGCTTCATTTACTTAGATGTGAATGCGATTAAAGATCAAGTTCAGAGTATGGTTATGGTATCTCAGGTAAGTGTCGAAAAGGTTTGGCCTGATATTTTAAAAGTTGCCATTGTGGAAGAACGACCAGTTGCTATCTGGAACGATGAAAGTATGCTCAGTGAAAATGGTGATATTTTACCTGTTGCATTAAAGCAATTAAAACTGCCTCGCCTTAAAGGGGCAAATCAAGAAAGTAAGATGGTGATGCAGCACTTTTTGTTGTTTAACCGCTGGGGTAAGCGTCATCAGTTGGAGCTGGTAGAGATCAATCACTCATCGGCTGGTTGGCAGTTAACCTATGAATCAGGCTTGTCCATTTGGCTTGATAACACAACCGCTATGAATGGTTTGCAGCAACTAGATAGCGTAATTGATCAGTTTAATTTGGCGCGTGTACATCGTATAGATATGCGCTACGAACAAGGGTTTGCAGTGGCTTGGAAAGATTCCAACAGTCAGGCACAAGGATGATGCAGGATAATAAGAGAAAGTTTATGAATACAACTGCAGAAAGTAAATTAATTGTCGGCCTGGATATTGGAACATCAAAGATTGTGACCATAGTGGGCGAAGTCAATGCTCAAGGTACAATTAAAGTTGTGGGTGTAGGCAGTCACCCTTCGCGCGGTATTAAAAAAGGCGTGGTGGTGAACATTGAATCCACTGTGCAGTCCATTCAACGAGCCATTGAAGAGGCGGAGTTAATGGCAGGTTGCCAAATTCACTCTGTCTATGCCGGTATTGCAGGCAGTCATATTCGCTCTATGAACAGTCACGGTATTGTGGCGATCAAAGACAGGGAAGTGGTGCAAACGGATATTGAGCGCGTTTTAGATGCCGCAAAAGCGGTTGCTATTCCAGCGGATCAACGCATTTTGCATGTACTGCCTCAAGAGTATGTCATCGATTTGCAAGAAGGCATTAAAGAGCCAATAGGTATGGCAGGCGTTCGCCTAGAAGCGAAAGTGCACATGGTCAGTGGTGCACTGAATGCCGCTCAGAATATTGAAAAATGTGTGCAGCGCTGCGGCTTAGAAATTGACGATATTATTCTGGAGCAATTGGCCTCCAGTTATGCGGTTTTAACGGATGATGAAAAAGAGCTGGGTGTTTGTATGGTGGATATTGGTGGTGGTACCACTGATATAGCTATTTTTACAGAAGGTGCGATCCGTCATACCGCCGTGATTCCTATTGCAGGGGATCAGGTAACCAATGACATTGCCATGGCATTGCGCACACCGACACAGCATGCGGAAGAGATCAAAATTAAATATGCGTGTGCATTAACACAGCTTGCCGGTGCAGATGAGCTCATCAAAGTACCTAGCGTAGGCGAACGAGCACCGCGTAATTTATCTCGCCAGGCTTTGGCTGAGGTGGTTGAACCAAGATACGAAGAATTATTCACGCTCATTCAAGCGGAATTAAGGCGCAGTGGTTTTGAAGACATGATTGCTGCAGGCGTTGTTTTAACCGGAGGGACATCAATGATGGAGGGCGTGGTTGAACTGGCAGAAGAGATATTTCATGTACCGGTGAGGTTAGCAAAACCAAACGGTGTAGAAGGCTTAACAGACGTGGTGGCAAATCCAATTTATGCTACGTCCGTAGGCTTATTGATTTACGGTGCGAAGCACCAATTGGGCGAATTAGTCTTCGCTCGAAAGGAAGACGACCCAATTGGTTTCGTAGCACGCGTAAAAAATTGGATTAAAGGGAATTTTTAATATTTAATAGGCGCTAAATTAGCAGTAAAGCGCCTGACGAATAATAAGTAATAAGGAGAAGGGCGATGTCGCAAAGAGATGGGGATATGTTTGAATTAGTAGATGAACCTCAACACAACGCTGTTATTAAGGTTGTTGGTATAGGTGGCGGCGGCGGTAATGCTGTCGAACACATGGTTTCTAGCCAAGTTGAGGGTGTGGACTTCATTTGTGCCAATACGGACTCTCAGGCACTTAAAAATATGTCTGCACGATCCGTTCTACAACTGGGTTCGACCGTTACTAAAGGATTAGGCGCAGGTGCCAATCCAGAAGTAGGCCGTCAAGCCGCTATGGAAGACCGTGAGCGCATCGCAGAAGCACTCAATGGTGCTGATATGGTATTCATTACTGCCGGTATGGGTGGTGGTACAGGTACAGGTGCAGCCCCTGTAGTTGCTGAAGTAGCTAAAGAGCTTGGCATTCTTACGGTTGCCGTTGTCACGAAACCATTTCCGTTTGAAGGCCGTAAGCGAATTTCGGCCGCTGAGAGTGGTTTGGCTGAACTAGCTAAGCATGTGGATTCTTTAATTACGATTCCAAATGAGAAATTACTAGCAGTACTGGGTAAAAATACATCTTTGCTTGATGCCTTCTCCGCTGCAAATGATGTCTTACTGGGTGCTGTACAAGGCATTGCCGATCTTATTATTCGTCCAGGTATGATTAACGTCGACTTTGCAGACGTACGTACGGTGATGTCTGAAATGGGTCAAGCCATGATGGGTACAGGCTCTTCTTCTGGCGAAAATCGTGCTCGTGAAGCTGCTGAAGCTGCTATTCGCAGCCCATTACTAGAAGATGTAAACCTACAAGGTGCTCGCGGTATTCTGGTGAATATTACGGCCGGTATGAACCTATCCTTGGGTGAATTCACCGAAGTGGGTGATACCATTGAAGAATTCTCGTCCGATAACGCCACCATTGTTGTCGGTACGGTTATCGATGAAAATATGACAGATGAGCTGCGAGTCACGGTAGTTGCCACAGGTCTTGGTAATATAGAGGCCGCCCCTAAAAAGGTGGTTGATAACACCGTGAGTAAGGCAGATGGTTCGGTAGATTATAAGAAATTGGATCGCCCAACCGTTATGCGTGGCTCCAATGCCCAGCCTGCTCATCAAGCGAACCCAGATACAAATAACAGCAAGGATATGGATTATCTCGATATCCCTGCATTTTTGCGCCGCCAAGCAGACTAATGCTGGCGGTTGGCCAATGACTGTTATTAATACTATAATAGTTGATTGCCGTGAAAGAGTAAGCGACAGAATAAATGATTAAACAACGTACCCTTAAAAACACCATTAGAGCCACAGGGATTGGTCTTCATTCAGGTGAGAAGGTCTATTTGACCTTACGCCCAGCCCCAGTGGATACGGGTATTATCTTTATTCGTACGGATTTAGAGCCGGCTGTTGAAATTAAAGCCAAGGCCACGAATGTAGGCGATACCACATTATCTACCTCCTTGAGCAATGGCTCAGCGAAGGTTTCAACCGTTGAGCATTTGTTGTCCGCCATGGCGGGTCTAGGCATAGACAACGTATTCGTTGAGCTAAGTGCCGCTGAAGTGCCTATTATGGACGGCAGCGCTGGCCCATTCGTTTTCTTGCTTCAGTCTGCGGGCATAGAAGAGCAAAACAAAGCGAAGCAGTTTATTCGTATCAAGAGCCCTGTAACGGTCACTGATGGTGATAAATCAGCAAGCTTCCAGCCATATAATGGCTTCAAAGTGAGCTTTACAATCGATTTTGACCACCCATTGTTTGATGCTGAAAACCAGGTAGCTAGCTTAGATTTTTCGACTACTTCATTCGTAAAAGAAGTAAGTCGTGCCCGTACATTCGGGTTTATGCGAGATATTGAGTATCTTCGCTCACAAAACCTAGCTCTCGGTGGCAGCGTTAGTAACGCGATTGTTGTGGATGACTTCCGCGTGTTGAATGAAGACGGCCTTCGTTATGACGATGAGTTCGTAAAACATAAAATTTTAGATGCTGTAGGTGATCTTTACCTACTGGGTCACAGCTTGATCGGTGAGTATGTGGGTGTTAAATCTGGCCATGGGCTAAATAACCATCTACTAAGAGCTCTACTTGATCAGCCTGAGAGTTGGGAATTTGTTTCTTACGATGATGAAGAAACCGCCCCAATCTCCTACGCTAAACCGGTTTCTGCGGTTTAACCTTCATATGTAACGGCACGTAAGGTGCCGTTATTTATGTTTAAAAGGGCGTAAAGTTAGGTATTACTGTGATTTTTGTCTCATACTGTGAGCTAGGTACAGTCTAAACTGGCCATTAGTTAACAAATTTAGGACGCGCTGAGTGAATATTATTATCGTAGGCCAGCGCCACGGACGCTCTAAGACAATCTCCTTGGGCCCTGTGGCTCGCTGGATTTTAACTCTAATTTTGGCTGTATTGCCCTTCTCAATGGGTGCTGCTGGCTATTACCTGACCATGATGTTGGTGGATGAAGGCTTATTTGGCCCTGAAACTGCAAAAGCATGGGAACAAGATCTTACCCAACAACGCAAAGAACTCGACAAGATACGTGAGCAGACTGATGAACAGCTCGTGGGTCTTACTTTGCGCATGGCGGAACTTCAAACTCGACTTACTCGCCTTGATGCTCTGGGTGAGCGTTTAATTGATCAATCCAAGCTGGATAAAGGTGAATTCAATTTTGGCGAATTGCCAGCCATTGGTGGTCCATCTCGCCAAGATGTGGGATCGGTTTATCAGGCCCCTGGTATTGTCACTGTTCTTGATGAACTAAGTGAACAGATAGACAATCGCGAACAGCAGCTTGAAGTGCTTGATAGTATTCTTGGGCAGAAAAAAATCACCAGTGATACGTTTGTGGCAGGCTTGCCTATTAAAAAGGGTTGGATGTCATCTCGTTACGGTATGCGTACAGACCCATTTACGGGTCGTCTAGCATGGCACGGTGGTGTCGACTTTGCAGGTAAAACAGGTTCGGACATCGTCTCCGTGGCATCAGGTGTCGTCACTTGGGCATCTAAGCGCTATGGTTATGGCTTACTGGTTGAAGTGAACCACGGTAATGGCTACAAAACTCGTTATGCACACTGCAACGAAGTCGTGGTCAAAGTTGGTGATGTGGTTCGTAAAGATCAAGTGGTTGCTCTAATGGGCAGCACAGGTCGCTCCACAGGGCCTCATGTTCACTTTGAAGTTTATAAAAATGGCCGCACGGTCGATCCTGCTGCCTATATTCATCGCACCCGCCGATAATATTTATTCCCCTCCCTGTCTAATTTCGGTATAACGCAATCATTAGATTGCGTTATCCAGCATTTTCACAATAACAAACAGTAATAAGAAATCTTTCCATGTTCATTCAAGTCTTAGCCAAGGTTCTTGGCAGTAAAAACGAACGAGAATTAAAACGTTTACGTAAAGTTGTCGATAAAATTAACGCACTAGAGCCTGACTTTGAAAGGCTTGATGATGAGCAGTTAAAAGGCAAAACCAACGAATTCAAAGAGCGGATCAAAGGCGGTGAAACCCTTGATCAAATCTTGCCAGAAGCGTTTGCGGCCCTTCGTGAGGGCAGTAAGCGTGTAATGGGTATGCGTCACTTCGATGTGCAGCTAATTGGTGGTATGACCTTGCACAACGGTAAGATCGCTGAGATGAAAACCGGTGAAGGTAAAACCTTAGTGGCAACTTTAGCGGTTTATCTAAATGCCCTTACTGACTTGGGTGTTCACGTGATCACAGTGAACGATTACCTCGCTTCTCGAGACGCTAACTGGATGAAGCCACTCTATGAGTTCATGGGTTTAACTGTGGGTATTGTCTTGTCTGGTCAAGATCAGCAAGAAAAACAAGCAGCATATCAAGCAGATATTACTTACGGCACCAATAACGAGTTTGGTTTTGATTACTTGCGCGATAATATGGCACTTTCAAAAAATGAGCGTGCACAGCGTGGTCTTGCCTTTGCGGTGATTGATGAAGTTGACTCTATTTTAATTGATGAGGCGCGTACGCCTTTAATTATCTCGGGTGCAGCGCAAGACAGTTCTGAGATGTATAAACGTATCAACCTACTTGTACCTAAGTTGATTGAACACAAAGAAACCGAAGAAGAAGTGGTTGAGCAAGAAGGTCACTTTATCATTGACCTTAAAAGCCGCAGCGTTGAATTAAATGAAGTGGGTCACGAGTTAGTAGAAGACATGCTTGTTGAAGCAGGTTTACTAGAAGAGGGTGATAGCCTATACGCCCCTAGCAACCTATTAAAACTGCATCACGTGCATTCTGCTCTTCGTGCACATACCTTGTATCAGCGAAATGTTGATTACATTGTTCAAAATGGTCAAGTCATAATCGTTGATGAACACACAGGTCGTACCATGCCTGGCCGTCGCTGGGGTGAAGGTTTGCACCAAGCAGTTGAAGCAAAAGAAGGGGTGCGCATTCAGGCTGAAAGCCAGACACTTGCATCAACCACTTTCCAAAACTATTTCCGTTTATACAATAAATTATCGGGGATGACGGGTACTGCTGATACCGAAGCATTTGAATTCCGTGAAATCTATGGCCTAGATGTGGTGGTTATTCCAACCAATAAGCCAGTTGCACGTATCGACTTTAATGATCTTGTGTTTTTAAGTGAACAAGAGAAATACCAAGCCGTAATTGAAGAAATCGAAGAAGCCACTGCATTAAATCGCCCAGTACTGGTAGGTACCGCGAGTATCGAAAGCAGTGAATTGATTTCAGAAGCACTTAAGAAAGCGAAAATTAAGCACAGCGTTTTGAATGCTAAAAACCACGCAAATGAAGCTCAGATCATTGCCGATGCAGGTCGACCTGGTGTGGTGACCATTGCAACCAATATGGCTGGTCGTGGTACCGATATTAAACTCGGCGGCAATCTTGAGCTCGAAATTGAGCAAATCAATAATCCAAATGATGAAAAAATTGCGAAAGTGAAAGCCGATTGGCAGGAGCGTCACGATACCGTTATTGCAGCTGGAGGTTTACATATTTTAGGTACGGAGCGTCATGAGAGTCGCCGTATCGATAACCAGCTTCGTGGACGTGCCGGTCGTCAAGGTGACCCAGGCTCTTCTCGTTTCTTCTTATCATTAGAAGATAACTTAATGCGAATTTTTGCCAG
>JBNMQC010000103.1:0-8388 GCA_051277445.1 Bermanella sp.
GATGAAACTTTACGTTTTCTTAACACTTCTTATGTTTCAACTGCGTTATGGTATTAGCGTTGTTTACACGAACTGATTTACCCCATGTTAGTGTTCAACACCATAGTCCCTTCGCCC
Source organism: Bermanella sp. (assembly GCA_051277445.1). Lineage (GTDB taxonomy): Bacteria > Pseudomonadota > Gammaproteobacteria > Pseudomonadales > Oceanobacteraceae > Bermanella. The sequence goes on from JBNMQC010000103.1 coordinate 118, forward strand.
CTCAAGCTTGTGCTTGTAGGGGCTTTTTTTTAACCATACATTTTCACAAATGGGTTAGTCTTTTTCTCGTGCCCTATGGTGCTCATAGGACCGTGGCCTGGAATAAAACGCGTGGCATCAGGCAGCGTAAACAACTGATCTTTGATGGCGTTCAACAAGGTCTGATGGTCCCCTTTGGGAAAATCAGTACGACCAATGCCACCATTAAATAAAACATCCCCCACCACCACGAGTTCCGCTGCATCACTATAAAACACCACATGGCCCGGTGTATGCCCAGGACAATGCTTCACGCTCAAAACTTGATTACCCACTTGAACCGTATCGTCTTGTTCTAACCAACGATCAGGGCTAAAAGTTTTCACTTGCGGGAAGCCAAACATGGCGCTTTGTTGAGGCAGCATATCGATCCAGAACTGCTCTTCTTTTTGCGGACCAATAATAGGAATTGAAAAGGTTTCAGACACGTCAGCAGTGGCACCGGCGTGGTCAATATGACAATGGGTAAGCCAAACCGCAGTCAGCTTAAGGCCTTGTGAGGCTAATGCGGCTTCAATTTTGTGCTGGTCACCACCTGGGTCAACCACTACGGCGTCCATGGTTTCGTCGCACCATAAGATCGAGCAGTTTTGCTCAAACGCAGTTACCGGAACAATTTGAAATTGAAGAGCCATGTGTCACATCCAAAATACGATAGATGCCACTAGTTTATCAGCTCAAACTGCCCGTTCACAGCCACTAATGCAGCTCTGGCTCGGTATGATCCTTGTGGTATTGCTCTATTTGCATAAAGCCTTTCTTGACCAACCTATCTAACTCTGGATGCTGCAGGTGTTGATTTTTCCAAAGCAAAAACAACAGCTTTTTAAGTTGCTTCATTTGCCATTTAATTTCGCCATACATGACCTCTAAACGCTCAATGGCAATAAAGTCTTCCTGATTATTGGATACAAAACTGTTTAGCATCCAATCGTTGTGTTCTTTTTGTAAGATGCCTGAACCCACTAAGCAACGATGAATGCGTTGTGCCATATTGGTCAACATGGCGCTGCGTTTACCGTCTTCCAAATGAGGTCGAACACTGGTCACTAAGCCATATAGAACGCTGTAATCATGATGAATCCATTCGTTTTCAAGTTTTAAACGGCTCATGAGCTCTGGCATTTTGTCATCACTGTACACCCGTTTCACTGGCCACTTAATTTCGTTGATTAACGTGACGGTGGCATGAAAGACTTTGCGGCAGTACATATCAGGGTTTAATTGTAAGATGGGCAGTAAGCAATCTATGCCTAAGTTTTTGCCCTGTAATTCACGTCGATACAACGCAATACAGGTATCAGCCATACCTACAATTTGTCCCATCACAGACAGTTCTAACCCTTTTTTAGAAAAAGGATAGCCCGAACCATCGACGCGTTCATGATGCTCAAGCACCGCTCGCGCAATCACATTCGGCATGTGCTCGATGGATTTTAAAATGTCATGGCCAATCAAGGTGTGGCGCTGCATGGCATGCCATTGCTCTGGTGTGTATTCCCCAGTGGATACAAATATATTGGAATCCAAATGCAAAATACCAATATCGTGAATCAGCCCAGCTAAAAAGGCAGCGCTGCATTCTTCTTCAGGCGCACCTAATTGCTTGGCTATGGCCAAACTAATATACCCACTGTAAATGGCCTGTTTGAATAAGCGCGGCATGGCCGCTTTTAATACGGTGATTTTTTGCACCAACAAAGGAAAGTCGTGATAGTAACGACAAGCCGTTTTCAATGACGATGCCAACGCCCAGCGCTGGTGGAATAAGGCAATGTCTGGGTAGTGTTTGAATACGTTTTCATAGGCGTGCCACAGGGCAGCCCCATCAAAATTTCGGTTAAGTTTAATGCACTGCTCGAGTGGAATTTTTAAAGAATGGTTGGCAATTTTATCGGTTAAATCCGAATCAAGCTTGCGGCCTTTGGGTATGATAACCGCACCGTGCTCATTGAGAATATCTTCACTGATGGTCACACCGTGTTCTTGAGCAAACACAGTCAGATGCTTTAGGTAGCTTTTATGAATATCTACAGGACGTAACATAATTATGTCCCTCGTTGTGAACCTGTTATCAGATTAACCGTGATGGACCACAATAAATAGACTATTTTGTAGGTATTAGGTGTGAGAGGCGTTACGAAGTGTAAGCGTTGAAACGAAAGGTTATGAAAATAAAGCCGCCATAGACGGCTTTATTTTTAAACAGTGCCACTCAATTAAGCAAATGCTTTTGACATGGCATCTTTTGCAGCGCTATACGCCGCTGCTTTCGCATCGTCACCCATATTCACGCCTTCAGCGTAAATGAACTGAACATTATGAAGGCCAATAAAACCAAAGAAGGTTTTGATGAACCCTGTTTGTGTATCACTAGGCTGACCTTGATGAAAACCACCGCGAGCGGCAATCACATAAACCGGTTTATCTGCCAATAAGCCTTCTGGCCCTGTCTCGGTGTATTTAAACGTCACACCCGCTCGTGCCACTTGATCCATATAGGCTTTCAGTTGAGATGGCACGTTAAAGTTATACATAGGTAAGCCCAGTACCACCGCCTCAGCAGCAGATAACTCATCAATCAGGTTTTGGCTGAAATCTAATAGGGCTTGCTGCTCAGGCGTGCGATCTTCTTCAGTGCTTGCAAAAGCACCGATGGTGCTGGCATCTAAATGAGGAATGGGCTGAGAAACTAGGTCACGAACCACCACCTGCGTAGCCGGATGCTGGGCTAGGTATTGGCTGGTGAATTCATTGGCTAATGTGGTTGAGTTTGAATGATCACCAAAGATGCCGCTGTTGATCTGTAAAAGTGTGCTCATATGCTTGCTCCAAGTTGTAAGGAATCTATCAACGTTGAAGCAAGTTTAAAACAATTCTATCGATCTAATAGCGCAATAATTTGCACACATGAATCGACAAAATAGATAGATTAAGCCTCATCTGGTTTGATGCGGCTATCTCCCAGCATGTAGTGAGCGAATACCTGACACGTAAAGTAGACGATAAACCCTGCTGTGACGATGTCACTGACAAAGTGCCCACCTTGAACAATGCGTCCAAGACTGACGATGGCACCAATCAATAACCCACCCAACAGATAACGACGCTGGCGCAATACCCAAGCAAATGCCATAAAGAAAAATCCCATGGCCGCGTGACCACTGGCAAAGCTTTGGTTATTACCGGGCTCATCCGCCATTACAAACGCAGGACTAAACTGTGCTTGTCCACCAAATTGCTGTATGTCGCGAGGACGAGGACGATCCCAATTATCCTTCAAAATAGGGTGCACGATAATGCCTGGGCCCACTAACAAAACCACCAGCAAAAAGCCTGTGTATTTACGAGATGGTTTCAGGGATGGTTTAAACCAAGGCAGTATTAATAGGATAAGTAACGCAGGCACTAAGAAATGCGGCATATAACGAAACACCACATAAATAAATTGCACCACAGGGTTTTGATTCAGCTCAAACCCCACTTCTGGCTGCCAAAACAAACCCGCCACCCATAAATCAAATTGTGGCACGGCGTAAAAGAAAATAGAGACTAAAACAAATAACGGGATTGCCCAGTGGCGTTTAAGAAAGGTCATAACGGCTTCGCATTGATTCTAAAATGCGGATTGTGCCATACAATAGCCCTCGCTTATAGCGGTGGGATTAGCCCTTAACTTACCGGTTATTGGCTAAAGCGGCTTTCGATACCCAATAAAAAAAAGTATCCGTCACCCAGATCGCCATCCGCGCCAGCAATGGATCCTTCGCCCCTCATGGTGAGCCCCATGGCCAGCTTAAGTTGCAAAGGTGATAGCAAAGCACGATTAAAATCAAACCCCAGCTTCCAATGGGTAAAACCCAAGATGGCATCCGTGCCATCGGCTTGACGATAAAGCCAATTGCCGCCTTCGGGTTCCATGTACAGCCGAATACTGTGTCTGCGATTAAGCGTGACTTGAGAGTAGATATTAGGGAAAACCCAGTGGTGATAGATCTTGCTGTTTGGCTTGGATATTAGCCCAAACACTGGATATATCTGGGTATCTGCGAATAATGAATCTTGCCTAATCCCCGCCACCCAGCTCACTTTACGATTGGCCTGATAACGGACCTGCCAAGCGAATTCATTCACATATCGAGTTTGCTCGAGTAACGATTCATCAGTGAAATAAGTAGGCGCAAACTGCCAAAAGTGCTGCCACCGGCCAGAGGGACGTTGTTCATACTCTATAGGAAGGGAAAAACGATATAGGCGCCGTGTATCGGATACACTGCTAGACAAAGCAAAACGATTTTCAGACAGTTGAGCGGCTGCAAACCAGTCACCCACAAAGGATGAAGACGCGTATACAGGCATATGCAGCTTGGTTGCAAGGCGCGCAACCTCAAGGCCATCAACACCACTAAACGTTCTTTGGGTATCTTGCTGATGAGTGGCACTGACTTGCAGCAACGCGCTTTGTGCAAAACTCATTGCGGGCAGGCTAAGTAAGACTAAACAAACACAACTGACAATCCATTTCATGATTTCAGTGTAGTCAAAACCATCCAGCTTTGGATGATAAAGTGCTGATTAGCACTCTTTGGCCAATGCCTCGATGCTTGCCCAGTCATGGTTAGCCATTAATTGCTCGGGGCACAGCCAAGAGCCACCTACCGCCATGACATTTTTTAATGCCAAATACTCTTTAAAATTCTCCACCGACACCCCCCCTGTTGGGCAAAAGCGTACGTTTTCAAAGGGTCCGGCAAAGGCGCTTAGCATGGCAGGGCCACCGGCTAATTGTGCGGGATAGAATTTAAAGTCATTCAAACCAAACTCCAGACCCTTTATGACATCCGACGGTGTCATGACCCCTGGCATAAATGGCAAAGATAAATCATTGGCTTTTTCAATCAAGGATTCACTGACCCCAGGGCTCAGCGCAAACCTGGCTCCGGCGTCGTAGGCTTGTTGAATATGTTGTGCTTGAGTCACCGTCCCCACGCCCACAATGGCATCGGGGACGTCTTTGGCGATTTTTTCGATGGCCGCGAGCGCCACAGGCGTACGCATGGTGACTTCGAGCAATTTCACGCCCCCTGCAACCAATGCCTGCGCTAGGGGCACTGCGTGATCTAAATCATTAATCACAATCACAGGTATAACCGGTTTACTTTCCTTTAACCACACATCAAATGACATATTACTCTTCCCAATCAATGCTAATGGCGCCTTTATCCGCTGACGTCACATGTTTACGAAACACAGAAAATAGCTCTCGGCCCACGCCTTTTTGCACATGAGATTGTGCCTTGGATTCACGGCCGTCTAAATCCACATCCAGCACATTCATATGGCCCGTGTGAGCATCAATGTGAATCATATCGCCGTCTTCAATACGATTCACCATGCCGCCGGCCGCCGCCTCAGGTACGCAATGAATCGCGCTGAGAACTTTACCAGATGCCCCTGATAATCGACCATCCGTCAGTAAGGCTACATGGAACCCATGGTCTTGCAAACTGCCCAATACCGGCATGAGCTTATGTAGCTCTGGCATGCCATTGGCTTTTGGCCCTTGAGCTTTTAGTACCACGACCACATCTTGATTCAGCTCACCCTTTTGAAAGGCCTCTATGACATCCAGCTGATCGGTGAACACTCTTGCAGGTGCTTGTATCGAACGAAATTCATCTTGAACGGCAGAAACTTTGACGATGGCTTGCCCAAGGTTGCCACTTAATAACGTTAAACCGCCCTTATCATCAAATGGTTTTTTGCACGTGGCCAAAACATCACTGCGTAACGTCTCGTTTAACTGCTTAGCGTAATAACTTTGCCAATGGCGCATGCTATGAACGATATCTTGTGCGAATGTTTTTTGAGTAACGGTCAATACATCACCATGCATTAAACCGGCATTTAACAGCTCATGAAATATATAAGCGGTACCGCCCACTTGATGAAACGCATTAATATCCGCTTTTCCATTTGGGTAGACCTTACAAATCATAGGGACCACTTGTGAAAGGTCGTGCATGTCTTGCCAGGTTAAGATATACCCTGCTGCTTTTGCGATGGCGATCCAATGGATGGTTAAATTGCTCGAACCACCTGTTGCTAGTAAAGCCACAATGGCATTAACCAAGGACTTTTCATTCACCATATGACCCAACTGAATCGCTTTATTTTGCTTGAGCATACTCAACTGGGTATTACTGGCAATTTGATCACAGGCTTGTTGATTAAACGTCTCGCGCATATTGGATGTGGGTTGCTCAAACGCACTGCCTGGTAACATCAACCCCATGGCCTCCAGTAGCATTTGATTTGAATTGGCCGTTCCATAAAACGTACAAGTGCCCGGACTGTGATAAGCGGCTACCTCACTTTCAAGTAACTCTTTATCAGTGACACTGCCTTCCACATATTGCTGTCGGACTTTTGCTTTTTCTGAATTACTGATACCTGTGGACATAGGACCAGCCGGTACAAAAATCGCCGGTAAATGGCCAAAGCGTAATGCCCCCATTAACAGACCCGGAACAATTTTGTCACAAATACCAAGCAGCATCATACTGTCAAAGCTTTGATGGGAGAGCGCTACCGCCGTTGATAAGGCAATGGTGTCTCGTGAAAATAAAGACAGCTCCATACCCGCATAGCCTTGGGTCACACCATCGCACATGGCGGGTACACCGCCAGCCACCTGTGCCGATATCCCATGACGATAAAGGTGCTGTTTAATCATCTCAGGGTAACGATAATACGGTTGATGCGCACTGAGCATGTCATTGTAGGCACTGACGATCCCCACGTTTAATCCTGAGGTGGTATCTTTTAAAATTAATTTGCCTTCATCACTTTGTGAAGCCATAACATGGGCTAAATTCGTACACCCCAGCTGACCTCGAGTGGGCTTGTCTTGTGCCATGCTGTCCATTAAATCTAAATAGGCTTGGCGAGAGGTGCGGCTTCGTTGCTCAACGTCTTTTGTCACTCGAGCCACAACTTTATTGATCATGATTCACTCCAATAAACGGTTACCGGACAAAGGGTTTGGGTCAATAAATAATGTATCGGCAAAGACTGTGATGTATTGGCGACACTTTCCTGTTCAATCAAGTGACGTTTAACCTCGCCTTTAATATAAATATAAATCTGCTGTGCTGATAATAAATATGACAGGGTTAAACTCATGCGCGAGGGCTTATCTTTCGGATTGGCTGGTAAACAAAAGGCGCTTTGTGCAAGGTCTAATAAATCGTCAGTATTGGGCATATTGGGAAATATAGACGCAAAATGCCCGTCTTCTCCCATGCCTAGCACCACATAATCAAGTTTCTCTACATTATGCTTAAGTAAGTGGTCGGTGCGAATTTGTCCCGCCTGCGGCGTATTCTCTGAATTCTTTAAAGCAATGAACTGAGCAACCCTTGCCTGATTGCGAAACAAAGTCTGCTTGAGCATATTTTCATTGCTATCTGAGTGGTGAATATCCACCCAGCGTTCATCGGTTAGTGTAACTTTCAGTTTTGACCAAGCCAGCTCTGCGTCGCTTAATTTTTGATATAGGCCTTTAGGTGTGCTGCCACCGGCTAACGCTAATGACACCGTCTTTTGGTTCTCTAGACTATGATTAATCTGATGGGTTAATTCATTTAACAGTGCGTCTTCACATTGCTCTATTGTGTTAAACACGTGTACATCCATGCTTAATTATTCTCCTGCCATAGACGACCATCTTTTGCTAATAACAGCGTTGATGCCGCAGGGCCCCAACTGCCCGCACTATAAGGTTCTGGCCGTTGATCAGCCTGTTGCCAAAACTCCAAGATAGGGTCCGCCCATTGCCAAGCACTCATGAGTTCGTCTTCCCGTAAAAAGAGTGTGGCATTGCCATTGAGCGCATCGGCAAGCAATCGCTCATAGGCATCAGGTACTCGTTTCTTTTGCCCACTATTATTAAGACTTAAAGTCATGGGTCGAACTTGCATATGATTGCCTACGCGTTTTTCACACATTTGCAAACGTACGCCTTCATCAGGCTGTAAACGGAAGACCAATTTATTGGCCATGGTTTTTTTGTTCTGCATTTCAAATAAACTATGTGGCACTTCTTTAAATTGCACGACAATTTCGCATGCTCTTTCCGCTAAGCGTTTACCGGTTCGTAGATAAAAGGGGACCCCTGCCCAACGCCAATTGTCTATTTCCGCTTTGACCGCCACAAATGTATCGGTATAG
>JBNMQC010000104.1:0-8353 GCA_051277445.1 Bermanella sp.
AAAACACTTTAAAACTTATTTTTTCTTTCAAAATCAACAATTTAGTTTCGATTTAAATCGGCTTGCCTTGTTGAGGTGGCGCATTCTACCCATCTAAGGATTCAGGTCAACGTTTAATTGAAATTAATTCGACTGATTAAAAATCACTCATCAAAAGCCGCATTCAATATTGATTGTCTTTAGCAAAAAAAGGCGGATATGCTTTCGCTTATCCGCCTTTTTTTAGTGTTACTTATATTAATGAGTCTACTGGCTATTTATTGCCACTTTTCAGCCAATATTGCTTGTTCGATCATATCAAGATCTGGAATAACAGCATGTCCGGTTTCTAAGGTCACGGCCATTTTCTGGCCTTTCAGTAAATTGGTGTTTTGGTTCTCTTTAATAGCGGCTTCTTCTAACTTGATCAAACTAGGAATCCCTTGGGTCACCAGACCAAAGAAACGCAGACCACCTGACTCCCCATTGGGCGCATTCACCACTGCGACTCGCAAGTCTTGACCTTGAGGTCCAGAGCGTTGGTCGCAGAAAGCTTCATAGGAGATAACGGGTATCATTGTGCCGCGCCACTCTATGCTGCCTAAAATCCAAGGAGCCTGTTCTGAGGTAGGCTGGGGCGCTTGAAATGGAATCAGCTCTGCCATGGTTACGTTGGGCAAAACAATTCGGCCACCTTGCATAGGTATTAGTAAGCACGGTAGAGCTTCTTTTGTTTGCTGGTCACTTGTTAGTTGCTGCATGTGTATCCACCAAGCGTTGCGTTTCTAATTGATGTATATGCTCAACCAAGTGTTGAGCAAGTTGTTGCGGTGAGCCGCTAAAACTGACCGCGCCTGTTTCTCTTGATGCTTCAGGCATCGCCGCACTGGCACAAGTATCACTGCTTTGAGCCCAAATTGGCGTTCGCATTGAATCCAATTGAGAGACGGCTTCAGCGCCATCGTTCCCCATGCCACTAAATAAAATGACACCTGCCTGGGGGAAACCTTTTAAGGTGTTCACAATAAGCTGGTCAACGGACGGGCCGTAAGGACCTGGCCAAGGGCGATCATAAACCTGAACCTGGCCAGATTGAAAACCCACTTCTCTATCAGCAGGTACGATTAATACTTCACCATTGCGTATCACTGAGTCTTGTTCAGCGATGCGCAGCTTAAAATGTGCATGACGGCCTAGAACTTGTGCTAACACCTGCACAAATTGAGCATCAATATGCTGGCCATATACAAAACCAACGGGCAGTCCGCTGGGCAGTGCATCTAAGAATGCTTTGACGGCTTCAGGCCCGCCTAGGGAGCTACCAATCACAAATATATTTTGCGCTTGGTTTTCAGTATCGCCAACTAGGGTTTCAGGTAATGGAATGGCCGTGGATTGTGGTGCGAGCTGTTCGATGGCGGTAATGCTCGCTTGAGTATTGCCAGCCGTTATGAAGTCTTGGCCAATGAGATTTTTAAGCTTGGCATAAAGTCGCTTTTCCCAGCGAGGGTATTCTGGGGTTTGTGCAGACGGTGCCGCTTCAAAACCCAGCAATACTGGCTGCTCTAATTCACAAAACGCATCAAGCAGCTCATCATCTTCACGCAGGTCCACAAGCCAAGCAGAAACATTAAGATCAAAGCCTTTTAATTCTAATGATTGCGGACTCAAGCTGATGACTTCACAACCAAAGTCTTCTATCGCTCGGCGCAATCGATGAATATGCAATGAATCTTCTGCCACTACCGCCAGCTTTAATGAGCCGCTCTCGCTCACTGATCTTTACCTGTAATCTCTTTAATGGCACCCAATAGGATGTCTTCTTGGAATGGCTTACCTAAATATTCATTCACACCAATGCTCATGGCACGCTCTTTATGCTTATCACCCGTACGAGAAGTGATCATAATGATTGGTACGTTTTTAAGAACCGAGTGGTGACGCATTTGCGTGGCCACTTCGAAACCATCCATACGTGGCATTTCGATATCCAGAAGCACAACATCCGGAATATGATCTTGCAGCACTTCAAGTGCATCAATACCGTCTTTGGCGGTGCGCACTTCCATGCCGTTCCGTTCAAGTAGGCGCGTCGTTACCTTACGTACGGTTACCGAGTCATCCACAACCAGTACAGAGGTGACACCATCGTTTGCATGCTCAAGCTTGGCTTCCGCTTGGTGCTCAAGTTCAATGTGCTGTTTATATTCTAGGCTGTTCACATGACGCATCATGTTTGGCAGATCAAGAATAATAACAACACTGCCGTCACCAAGAATCGTGCCGCCTGATACCCCCAATACAGAGTTAAACTGTGGACCCAAGGTTTTCACCACGATTTCACGAGAACCCATTAAGGTATCGACCTGAATCGCCGCTGGTTGCGAGCCACGTACCAATACCACAGGCATTGGCGTGTTGTTATCTGTTAAACGTACGATATTTTCATCGCGCAACAAGTTACCTAGGTATTCCAATTGATACTCACGGCCACCATAGTGGTAAACCGGTTTGTCTTGTTTGTATAACTCTAATAAGTTTTTCGCGCTGATACGCACAATACCTTCGATACTGTTCAGCGGGATCGCGAATAGGGCTTCACCTACTTTGGTCATCAATGCACGGTTTACCGATACGGTAAACGGCAAGCGAATCACAAACTCTGTGCCTTTGCCTTCTTGTGAATCGATAACTACCGTACCGCCCACTTGTTTGATTTCGCTGTTTACTACGTCCATGCCCACACCACGTCCAGAAATCTGGGTGACTTTTTCTGCGGTACTAAAGCCCGCTTGTAGGATGAACTGTAGAATTTCTTGATCAGGCAGCTTAGTGCTGGCTTCTAATAAACCACGTTCGATGGCTTTGTTACGCACCGCTTGTAAATTAATACCCGCACCGTCATCTGCCAGACGCAATACAACGTCACCGCCATCACGGGAAAGATCAAGATAGATATTACCTGTCTCAGGCTTACCTGCGGCTGCACGTTTCTCTTGGCTTTCTAAACCATGGTCAACTGCGTTACGAAGCATGTGTTCAAGTGGTGAAATTAAGCGCTCAAGTACGCTTCTATCCATTTCACCTTCAGCGTTGCTCACATGTAATTCAACTTGTTTGCCAAGCTCTTGGCCAACCTGACGCACGATACGGCGTAAACGCGGCACCAAACGACTGAATGGCACCATGCGTGTTTTCATCAAGCCTTCTTGTAGCTCGGTATTTACACGAGACTGCTGCAACAATAATGTTTCAGCGTCTTTGGTTTTGTTTAATAGCGTAGCTTTAATGTCGATTAAATCCGACGCCGACTCCACAAGTGAACGAGACAACTGTTGAAGCTGTGAATATCGGTCCATTTCTAATGGATCGAAGTCTTCATAGTCAGGGCCTTGCTGTTCACGACGGAATAGCACTTGTGCTTCGGTTTCGATATCCAAGCGACGAAGCTGATCTTTAAGTCGATCTAGCGTCGAATCCATCTCTTCTAGAGTGTAGGAGAAATCCGTCACTTGGTTTTCTAATCGACCACGACTAATGGACGTTTCGCCCGCTAAATTAACCAAGCCATCTAACAGTTCGGCTGGTACTTTAATCATTTCTTGCGGCTGAATACGCGCTTGTTGAGCTTGTGATGCCGCTTGAGGCTGGGAAACTTGTTCACTTGTTTGCGTTTGAGCAGGCGCTTTTGCAACAGGCAGCGTCACCACATTACTGGTGTGCTCAAGGTCTTCAGCAGGTATTTCAACAGCTACATTAGTCGATTCACCTTCGATGACTAACGCGCCTTGCCCACCTTGATTCAGCCATAGTTGAACACTATCAATACGGCTTGCGATTAAATCGTACTGCTCATGCAGATTTTTAAATAACGCATCATCGGCCGCTTGTTTATTCATCAAGCGATGCTGCAATTCGTCTTCCATGTTATGAGCAAGATCACCAATTTCACTCAAACCAGCAATACGCGCACCACCTTTAAAGGTGTGCAAGATACGCTGCAAAGATTCATTGTGAACAGAGTTATCGGGTTCGCCTTGCCACTGTAAAATAGCAGCGTCTAACTCTTCCATTAACTCTTCTGCTTCTTCTAAAAATATTTCAACCACTTCCGCATCGGCATCCAACGCCATGGTGGTAACAGAAATACTTTCAGGCTGGTCAGCTGAGTTTTCAGCTAAGGGCTCGGGAGTTTCAACAGACGTCTTATCTGCAGGTAACTCGAGTGACTCACCAGCAATAAATAACTGTATAGCGGTAATTAATTCAGGTGCCGATTTAATTGGCTGTTGCTTGGATAGGTTATTAACCATATCCGCTAGTCGGTCATGACAAAGGTGCAGCAAATCGAATAACTGATCATTGGCTGTGAGTCGCCCCAAACTTAAACCTTCATAGAGGTCTTCAAGTTCATGAGCTAGATCACCAATGGCATTGATTTCTGCCATTCTGGCGCCACCTTTGAAGGTGTGTAAATCACGCTGAAGTTCTGCCACTTGTAACAGATTATCTCTGTCAGATTGCCATTCATCTAAAGAGGCACTGATAGAATCAATCAGCTCTTGCGCTTCTTCAAGAAAGATATCAAGTAGTTCTGGGTCGATATCCCCTTGTGCCTGAGCCGCTTCCACATCAACTGAAGGCAGCTCTAATTCAATACTGTCTTCAGCGTTAGTTTCATCGTCTACATGAATATCGTTTTCTAAATTGTTTTCATCGGATTGATTCGCCACATTAGTAAGCTGCTCAATCAAATCGGCAGCCGGAACCACTGCCTGACTGGCTGCCACCATATCCATCATATTTAGCAGGCCTTCATGGCCATCTTTAATGCTATTGATGAATGGATCATCTGCCGCAATTTTTAACTGCTCTACTTTTTCATAAGCGGTTTGTAACGCTTTGCACAAGCTCACAATAGGAAGCAGATCTGCCATTTGCGCACCCTTTTCTAGGGTATGCAACTCATCAATGATGGCATCTAATAACTGCACTTTACTGGCGTCGGATTCCCAGTCTTCAAGGCTTTGTTCAACATCCGTCAGGATATCCATGCCTTCAGACAAGAAAATCGATAGCACCTGTGGGTCAACATTATTACGGCTGGCATTGGTGCCTAACTTTTGATGAAACTGTTGAATCAGCTGCTGACTTAAGCGTTGTACATCGGCAGTGATGTCTTCACTGCCTGAAATTTTACCAAATGGATTCGTCGCTAATTGCGAGAAACCTTCATCAATTAAATCTTTACCACGAATGAACAGATGAATGATTTCTGCAGTGGTTTCAACATGATAAGCACGTAAATCTTTAGCGAAGTTTTCCAGCACGCCTGCGATATCTGCAATGGATTCAATATGCGCCATATGTGCACTCCCCTTAAGGGTATGCAAAGCACGCTGAAGCTCATCAGTAATTGGTGAGCTGTAATCGCTGGACTGTTCAGCATCTATGAAATCTTGAACCACTTTAAGGTGCGACTCAACTTCTGAACTAAACACCTCTAACAAGGCTGGGTCTAATCCGGTAAGGGCTGGCTCTTGTGTCTCAAGGCTGTCTTGCACTTGTTGGGCTTGATCAATATGGTCTTGAAGTGCTTGTGACATAACTTGCTCACAAGGTGCGACTTCTTCACCCTTTGAAATGGCATCGGCATATTCTTGGATCAGTTTAACGTCAATATCACTCGGCTGACGTTTCTCAAAGTTGCTAATCAGCTGCGGCACTTGCGTGACCACAAAATCCACTATGTCTGTAAATGGCTCACTGATACTAATGGTGTTATCCAATAAGCGATTGAACATATTTTCAATCGCCCATGCGGTTTCGCCGATATCTTCCGCCCCCACCATGCGACCACTGCCTTTCAATGTATGAAAGGCACGACGTGTGGTGGTCAATGCATCACTATCACCATGGTTGGCTTTGAATACAGGCCAAAACTCTTCGATGGTTTCGAGTACTTCCTGTGCTTCTTCTAAGAAGATTTCGATAATTTCATCATCGATTAAGTCATCATCGTCTTCAAAATCAGACGTTACTACAGGCTCAGGTACTTGAATTGCTTCTGGTATTTCCGAGGCAGATTCTGACTCTTGGGTCACGCTGTTAAGAGCATCATCTGATTCAAATGCATCATCAATGGCAAGGTTCCAATCTGCATCATCTTCTGGTTCGTCTTCTAAAGACTTCAATGATTCACTGAACTGGGCATTTAATGCTTGGGCACTTTCTTTTTCTTCATCTATTTGATCGCTAGGCAACGCTAAAGAGTCGTTACTTTCAACATCAAGGGCATCATCCAATTCAAATGATATTTCATCCTCGGATTCCGCCTCGTCAAAATTATCAATAGGCAAACCAAACTCAATACTCTCACCTTCGACCTCATCAGACTCCGTGAGGTGCTCAGCTGCTTCAAGTTGCATCTCTTCAACTTCAACCGGCGACTGAGAGAAGTCTACATCTTCTAAATCATCTTCAATGGCTTGTGCATCAATTATGCTGTCGTCAGGAGCAAGATCTTGAGTGGCCATGAACGGCAGAATGGCTTCACGTGCCCGCACAAGAATAGCCGAGCTGTCCCCATGATTATTTTCTTCTAAGCGCTCTAGGAAATACTCAATACCGCTAAGAGACTCGGCGAGTGCATCTAATAAAACATCAGATGGTGCTTGTTGAGTATCCACTTGCTTATGCAGAATATTCGAACAGGAGCGTGCAATATCAGCCGCTTCCATTTGTGGCACCATGATTAGAGTGCCGCGTAAATTCATTAATGAATCCGCCGCTTCACCTAGCAAGGATAAATCACCTTGTTTAGTTGTGTATTCAACAACGAGCTCTTTAACTTTCTCGATGAAGTTTTTCGATTCTTTTAGAACAACTTGCTGAGCTTCGCCCAACTGTTGAGTTTGTACGTTGTCGGTTTTATTTGAACCGAAACGATCACTTAGCCCAACCAGGGTCGCTTCAACATAAAGAAGCGCACCAGCGATATCCATCAGCTGTGTGTTATCTGCTGCTTTATTGCTATCAACAAATCCTTTTACGATTTCAAATTGATCCTGAATAACCTTGCGCGACACACCTAAACCCAACATACCCATGGTATCGCTGATTTGTTTGAATCCAGGCACTAAACTGGCTAGCTGGGAAGGCTGAGCCACTTTGTCGTGAACAAGCTGATCAAGTTCTTCTTTTAAACGGGTAATTTCTTCTATTAGAGCAGCCGCAACAGAGCCCATCGTGGCCTTATCTGGCCCACCAAGCGCTTTACGATCTTCATCTACCTCACTACTTGAAGGAAGCGCATCACTCAATTTGTAATCGTTACGCACTTGCGTAATTTTATCGGATGCTTTTTCAGCGCGAGCCACATAAAACAATAAGTTCTTAAGCAACTCTTCAGGTGTATGCTCTAACGCTTGCGCACCGTTGTTTACGATATTCCGAAGTTCAGGTTCTAACTGCTTCAGTAGTTCTTTAACGGCGCTATTTAATCGAATACCATCATTTAACAAGCCATCCAGAACAGCACTGGCAACCGTCCACAAAGACTCAGCCGGTGTATTAGCAAACAACTTTGCCAAGCGATTGCTGACTTTCTGCAAGTACTCTAAGTTATGCTGAGTATCCTTACCTTTTAGCACGCCCAGCAAGGCAACCTGATACATTTGACGCAACTTTCTTAAAATATCTAAGAACTGCTTATCAGAAAATTGACGTAGCTGTTTATCATTTAAAGGCGCAACCGCTTTTAAACTTGGTTGGAAAAGAGAGGTTTCAGATAATAGACTTTCACCACGTGCACCTCGAAGGTCATTGAGCACAGGTAATAAAACAACAGGTAAGTCACGGCGGCCCAACTTGATGTGATCAAGATAATTAGGCAACTGTAAAATCGCTTGCATTAACACTTCACGAGCTTCAGCGGCATGGCTAACGCTGTCGTCAAGCATGGCTTGAACAACGGCTTCCATTTCTTCCGCGAGCATCGCTGCGCCGTAGAACTCAACCATCTGCAAGGTGCCGCGCACTTGATGCAGATAAGTTAAACAAAACTTAAGGCGTGCCGTATCGTCAGGAGCTTCAACATAAGCTTCTAATTCATATTGCGCCTGCTTTAAGACTTCTTCTATTTCGCCTTTAACCCAATCAAGGGCTACATAATCATGGCGATCGCCCATATTGGCTCCGCATCCTAGTTATTCTTCTGCTTATACACGCTTAATAAACGCGGTGATTTGTTCACCTTTAACCGGTGTTAAGTCAGGATGCTGCCACTCCAACATCTCGCCCATACCAAGTAAAAGTAATCCGCCTGGGGCTAGTCGATCAACTAAATGATTGAGTATTTCCTGACGGCGCCAAT
>JBNMQC010000105.1:0-8237 GCA_051277445.1 Bermanella sp.
CCAAAAATGCTCTTGAACTCAAAAATAAGCTTCGCGATGCTGGATACAAAGCATTTGAACAAATATCAGACGATGGCGCTTATACTCGAGTGTTTGTTGGTCCTAGTACACAAAAGCAACAGCTAGAAACACAAATGCTGGCTATAAAACAAGCATTTAACGTTCAAGGGCAATTAGTTGTCTTTGAAGGTCGATGATTCGCTTTGCGCATGGTTATCCCTTTGTTAGAATGCGCCCTTTCCTCAAGGGCGCTTGTTTTTATGTTCCCCAGAACGGCTCAAGACTTCGGATCGTAATATGCTCATAATTGATTGGGTCATATTGGCCGTTGTATTGATTTCTGCCCTTATCAGCATCAAACGTGGTTTTGTTAAAGAGATGCTGTCCCTTGCCAGCTGGATTGCGGCCTTTATTATCGCCCGCATCTTCAGTGGTCATCTTGATGTGTTACTTGTCGAATGGATCGAAACACCGTCTGCCCGTTACGGGGCCGCTTTTGCCATATTATTTGCCGCGACTTTGATCGTGGGAGCTATGATTAATAATCTAGTGGGTGAACTGGTTAAAGTGACGGGTTTAGCGGGCACAGACCGCATGTTCGGTATTGTATTTGGTGTTGCGCGGGGGTTAATTCTCATTACCGCGGCTGTTTACGGATTACAGATGACGGCGTTTAGTGCAGACCCTTGGTGGAAAGAGTCTGCATTGATTCCGCATTTTGAGTTAATGGTGTCTTGGTCAAAAAATATCTTGCCGGGCGCTGCTGAAACCCTTCTGACACTGGGGAAACCCAGTGACTAACTGTATTTAAAGAGGTAACGCCATGTGTGGCATTGTTGGTTTGGTTGCTAAGAGCAATGTGAATCAGGCGCTGTATGATGCACTGACAGTTTTGCAGCACCGCGGTCAAGATGCCGCAGGCATGGTAACCTGCGACTCAGGCCGTTTTTTCTTACGTAAAGACAATGGCTTAGTTAAAGACGTATTCCGTACCCGTCACATGCAACGCCTTGTTGGCAACATGGGCATTGGCCATATCCGTTATCCAACGGCTGGCAGCTCCAGCTCAGCAGAAGCGCAACCTTTTTATGTAAACAGCCCTTACGGTATTGTACTGGCGCATAACGGTAACTTGACCAACACACAAGAATTGGTCAAAGACGTGTACCGTGAAGATTTGCGTCACGTGAACACCAACAGTGACTCTGAAGTTCTTTTAAATATCTTCGCTCATGAGTTACAAGAGAAAAAGCAGCTTAAACCAACGGCACAAGATGTGTTCGATGCGGTTAAGCGCGTACACAAACGCATTAAAGGTGGTTATGCCGTTATTGCTATGTTGGCAGGTTATGGCGTAGTAGGTTTCCGCGACCCTAATGGTATTCGCCCGGCCGTATTTGGCAAGCGCACCACAGAAAAGGGCGATGAATACATGATTGCCTCTGAAAGTGTGGCACTGGATGCATTGGATTTTGAATTAGTGCGTGACATTGAGCCGGGTGAAGCCGTGTTTATTGACGTGGACGGTAATCTTCACACACAGCAGTGCGCTGAAAATCCAAAGTTGACGCCTTGTATTTTTGAACATGTGTATTTTGCTCGTCCGGACTCCATCATTGATAAAATCAGTGTGTATAAAGCTCGTCTAAAAATGGGTGCACGTTTAGCTGAAAAAATTCTACGTGAGCGTCCTGATCATGATATCGATGTGGTCATTCCAATCCCTGATACCAGTCGAAGCTCGGCGGTAGAACTTGCAAATCGCTTAGGTGTTAAGTACCGCGAAGGTTTTATGAAGAACCGTTACATTGGTCGTACTTTCATCATGCCAGGTCAGCAGCAACGTAAGAAATCAGTGAAACAAAAGCTGAACGCGTTGGACCTAGAATTCCGTGGTAAAAACGTACTTTTGGTCGATGACTCCATTGTACGTGGTACAACTTGTGAGCAAATCATTGAGATGGCCCGTGAAGCCGGTGCCAATAAAGTGTACTTCGCAAGTGCTGCCCCTGAGGTTCGTTACCCAAACGTTTATGGCATCGATATGCCGGCCAAAGAAGAGCTAATTGCTCATAATCGCAGTGTTGAAGAAATTCAAAAAGCCATTGGTGCAGACTGGTTAATTTACCAAGACCTGAATGACTTGATCGAAGCCACTTGTGATGGTGCGGATGTTAAATATGATTTTGACTGTTCTGTATTCAATGGTGAGTATGTGACAGGTGATATCGATGATGCATACCTTGAGAATTTACAAGCCATGCGTAACGATGCGAACAAAATTCAAAACATAGAAAATAGCATTATTGACTTACACAATGATGAAGAAATTGAATAGAGATAAGTAAGTGACCGATAAAAAACGTTACAACTCTGAATTAGACGACGCCGAGTTCGCGACCTTAGCAGTGCGTGCAGGTTATGACCGCACCCAAGAACATGAACATAGCGAAGCGATGTTTTTAACATCAAGCTATGTTTTTGGTAATGCTCAAGAAGCGGCTGCGGTGTTTGCTGGTGATGAAGAAGGTAACGTTTATACCCGTTACACCAACCCAACAGTGCGAACGTTTGAAAACCGTTTAGCCGCACTTGAAGGTGCACAGCAATGCGTGGCAACGGCATCGGGTATGTCTGCCATTTTCTCTATGATTTTGGCGCTGCTTAACCCAGGTGATCATATTGTTTCGAGCCGCAGTATTTTTGGCTCAACGAATGTGCAGTTTAAAAAATACGTGAGCAAGCTGGGTATTACAGTCGATTACGTATCTCTAACGGATATCAATGAGTGGCGTGATGCAATCAAGGAAAACACCAAGCTGTTTTTCTTAGAGTCTCCGTCTAACCCAATGAACGAGGTGGGTGATTTAAAAGCCCTCGTTGAATTGGCCCACGACAATGGCATTTTAGTAGCCGTTGATAATTGCTTTTGTACACCTGCTTTGCAGCAACCATTAAAGTACGGTGTGGACGTGGTTATTCATAGCGCAACCAAGTTCATCGATGGCCAAGGTCGCACCCTAGGTGGCGCCGTATTGGGCAGTCATGAATTAATGGAAGAAGTTGTGGGGGTTCTGCGTTCAGTGGGACCAACCATGAGCCCATTTAATGCATGGGTTATGTTAAAAGGTTTAGAAACCTTGAAGCTACGAATGAAAGCCCATAGTGAAAACGCCATGGCGTTAGCCTTATGGCTAAAGCAGCAGCCAAGTGTCTTGGCTGTTCATTACGCAGGTTTACCTGAGCATCCTCAGCACGAGTTGGCCAAGTCGCAGCAAAGCGATTTTGGCGGTGTATTGGCTTTTGAAGTGAAGGGCGGTCAAGAAGCAGCCTGGTCTGTCATAGATAGCACTCGCATGTTCTCCATTACGGCCAATCTTGGTGATGCAAAAACCACGATTACCCATCCAGCGACGACGACCCACTGTCGTGTTGACCCTGATGATCGTAAGCAGGCCGGTATCAGCGATGGTTTAATTCGTATTGCTTGCGGTATTGAAGACATTGAAGACATTAAAAGAGATCTGTCTTTTGGCTTAAGCCGTATCTAAAACAATTATAAATTTCAGCCAATTTTGCATAGGAGTCATTCTAAAATGGATGCAAAATTAAGCTCTGTATTATCTGCATTAAACAGCGTTGTACTGGGTAAAGAACATCAAGTTAAATTGGCCTTAAGCTGCTTGTTGGCGAAAGGTCATTTATTAATTGAAGACTTGCCTGGTATGGGCAAGACCACCCTGAGCCATGCCTTGGCCAATGTGCTTGGTCTACAATATCAGCGGATTCAATTCACCAGTGATATGTTGCCTGCTGATATTGTCGGTGGCAGTATTTATCAAAAAGATGAAGTGACGCAACAAGGCGCGTTCGTATTTCATCCTGGCCCTGTGTTTTCTCAAGTGGTTTTGGCTGATGAGATTAATCGCGCCACGCCCAAAACGCAAAGTGCGTTATTAGAGGCAATGGAAGAGCGCCAAGTGAGCATTGATGGGAAAACCCACGCGTTGCCTCAACCATTTTTTGTTATTGCCACTCAAAACCCTGTTTCACAATCCGGTACGTTCACCTTACCTGAATCTCAGTTGGACCGTTTCTTAATGCGTATTGAGTTAGGCTACCCTAACGCAAAAGCAGAAAGGGCTTTGCTAGAAGGTAAATCCACTAAAGCCATGAGCCTACCTGTATTAATGGATGAAGCTCAATTAACGGCTTATCAGCAAAAAGTCGCGGGTATTGCAGCCAGTGCATCCTTGTTAGATTACATACAAAAGCTTGTGGCCAAAACCCGTGAACACCCACAATTACGTTATGGCTTGTCACCACGTGCAACGTTGGCACTGTTAAATACAGCTAAAAGCTGGGCACTTTTGCATGGTCGTGACCATGTACTGCCTGATGATGTGCAAGATGTATTTCGTTTCGTTGCCCAGCATCGTTTAGAAGACGCTTTAGTGGATAGCAAAATGGATATTTGTGCAGACATTATTCAGAATGTGTCCGTGCTGTAATGTCTAAGAGCTTAGAAAAAATCAGGCAAATATATGAAGCTTGGTTAAAAAAGCGCTTACCATTATCGAGTGAAATACAGCTATCGCAAAAACGTATCTTCATCTTTCCCAATAAAATTGGATTTTTGTTTATCGTTTTATTGGGTTTGTTGCTGGTTACTGGCATTAACTATCAAAATAATCTGATCTTAAGTATCGGCTTCATTATGATCAGCTTGTTTATCACCAGTATTGTTGCTACCTATCAAAATATTGCCTCTCTGGTCATAAAGGCCAGTGCCTGCGATACCTGCTTTGTGGGTGATACGGTATCTTTGCCCCTTACGTTTGATAATCCAAATAAATTAGCCAAAACCGGTATTTTTATTGGGTTTGATCAGACTCATGCCCAGCTGATTCCTTCGATTGAGTCTCATCAGAATTTACGTCTGTCGTTTACACCGCAAACGCGAGGCTATATTCGTGTGCCTAGGATTAAGCTATTTAGTGTTTATCCGCTTGGATTGCTGACGTGTTGGAGCTGGTTGCATCTGGACTTTAAAGGTGTGGTTTACCCAAAACCTGTGGAGTTGCCATTTCGTAGTAGTGATGGCGAAGGTATAGACGACAATAATCAGACCACACAAGCAGGTATGGATGAGTTTGATGGCTTAAAGGTGTATCAAAAAGGGGATTCTTTAAAGCGAGTCGCCTGGAAACAATACGCGAAAACCC
The DNA here is from genome assembly GCA_051277445.1 of Bermanella sp. Classification (GTDB taxonomy): domain Bacteria; phylum Pseudomonadota; class Gammaproteobacteria; order Pseudomonadales; family Oceanobacteraceae; genus Bermanella. Next base: position 5,226 of record JBNMQC010000105.1, read on the forward strand.
AACAGTTAATGACAAAACAGTACCTGGATTTTCAGGGGGATGAACGTTGCTTGGATTGGTATACCCTATCTGGATTTGAGGTCGAATATAGATTGCAGGTCTTATGTGGCTGGGTGCTAAAAGCGCAAGAGCAACAGAGTGAATACAGTTTAAAATTACCTGGTCAGACCATTCCACTTGGGAGTGGAGAGCAACATTTTCACCAGTGCTTAAATGCATTGGCGTTGTTTCAGTACGGAGGTAAATCGTAATGGCTTTTAATACGAATTTGCTTTCTCAGCCTACCCTTGTCTTTCTTTTTATAAATGTTTTTGCTGCCTTACTATTACATGTTAGTCGGCTGCCGTTATGGTTGATTGTCTTCTCGCTAACCGCTCTGGTTTGGCGTATGTCGATGTTTAGTGGTCGCGTGCCTAAGCCAAATTGGTTTGTGAAGCTGCTGCTGGTTTGTTCTGGTTTTTATGGTGTTTATGCAAGTTATGGCACGGCCTTGACCATTGAAAGCATGGTGTCATTGCTGATTGCTGGAGTAATGTTAAAACCGCTAGAAGTAGAAAAACAGCAACACAGTTATCTTTTGATTTTTTTAAATTATTTTTTATGTGCACTGTTATTTTTGTTTGATCGTACGCCGCTAGATTTTTTATTAGTACTGCTGGTTATGATATTTACCCTTGGCAGTCAGGTCTTGGTGCATTTTTATGATCAGCCTAATCGATTAACTAGCCTTAAATTGGGCTTTGGTCTATTGCTCAAGTCTTTACCATTAGCGCTACTGTTATTTTTAATCTTGCCTCGCTTAGGCCCGTTATGGACGTTATCGATTCCAACTCAGTCAGGAGTGGTTGGGCTGAGCGATTCCATGTCCCCTGGCAGTATTGCCGAGCTGGGTGAAAATGATGAGTTAGCCTTTAGAGTGAAGTTACTCGATGAGCCATTGCCCATGAATCAGCGCTACTGGCGTGCATTCACTTTAAGTGATTTTGATGGGAAAACTTGGCAGCAGGGTAGCTTGTACTCTATCAATAATGATTTTGAGTTCTTCGACGCAGCGCAAGATTCAGTGCGCTATGAGGTGATGATTGAGCCCCATGAAAAAAACTGGCTGTTTGCCATAGGCGCGTCAAAGCCTCTCTCATCAGGCATTGTCGTTCAAAATGATGCCACTTTAGAAAGCAAAAGAAGATTGTATAATCAGTGGCAGTATCAGGTTGAGTCTAATGTCTCTGAGCTATTGCCACAAACCAGCTTGTCACGCACAGAGCGGCGTCGCTATACCAACTTGCCTGAGGGCTCTAACTTACAGTCCCAAGCCTTTGCGCAGAACTTACAGCAACAAACCGCCGATTTGCCGCAGTTTATATCGGCACTTCGTGCCTATATATCGGATAAAAACTTTAGCTATACATTAAGCCCTGGCACGTTTGAGGGTGATGACCAAATTGACGAGTTTTTATTTCAATCAAAGTCTGGTTTTTGTTCCTATTATGCAGGCTCTGTTGCGTTCTTGTTGCGCTCAATTGATGTCCCAGCCCGCGTTGTTTTGGGGTATATGGGTGGGGAAGAAAATACGTTAACTAAGGCCTTGTCTGTCTATCAATATGATGCGCATGCTTGGGTAGAGGTTTTTTTTGAAGGGCAAGGCTGGCTAAGAATAGATCCAACGGCATGGGTGGCTCCAGAACGTGTAGAGTCTGGATTGCAGCGTGCCATCCCTAATGAATTTAAAGGTTTTAATAGCCAGTCTGAATGGTTAAAACAACTGCGCAAGCGTTGGCAGGCGTTCGATTACTTTTGGAACGATTGGATGCTTAGCTATAAGGGCAATAAGCAACAGGCCATACTTCAGGATCTTTGGGGTGAACGCAGTGCAAGTGAGCTAATTGGCCTATTGGTATGTGTGTTTGTATTGCTGGGTTTTGGTTTGTTTTCGTTTCTTTGGTGGGATCAAATATCCAAACCTGTGAGCTACGAACAGAAGGTGTTCAATGCCCTGTACACTTGGTTCTTAAGTGTTGAAAGGCAACCGTCTAGCGAAAAACACACTGCGAAAACTTCGCAAGAGCGGGGCTTAACTATGCAAGCCTTGTGTCATCAGTTGGCTTCTCGTTATCCGCATTTAAGCAATGGTTTTACGGCATTAAATAAACAAATGAGTGCCGCTTTATATCAGCCAAATGCACAAGGCTTGGATAAACAAAAAGCGCGACAGCTTCTTACATCGATTAAAACGTTAAAGAAACAAGCCTAGGGCTGGATCGATTAGCTGCGTTACAGTGATTTTTCCATGTATATATGGTTGTCGAGAATAGCGTTGTAACTGCTTTGTACGCTGATGATTTTAAAGCCTTGAGATAAATACAGATTTAACGCTTTTTGATTGCTTTGAGCGACATCCAAACTTAGCTTATTAAAACCCATTTGCTTGGCCTGAATTGCCATGTGCTGTATCAATCTTCCTGCAATCCCGTTCCCTTGGTAAGCGTCCTGTACAGCAATATGACATAAATATAGGCAATCGCGTCTTGGCGGCCTGACCAAGTCGTGTTCAAAACGCAGCCCTTTTACAATACCTTTCCAACCGTATTGAATAAATATTCTGCTGGCATTCGCTAGCAATGTTTTTTTATGACTGTCTTTACTGAAGCTGCCCAGTGTGGCAACTACTTTATTATTATCTAAACATACTAGGTAATGTTTGTGGCTGAACATGGTCTTTTGCGTTCTAAATAGATGGCGCAGAAATACAATGACCTCAGGGCCGTGAGATGCGTTAAAAATGTATTCGAAGGCAGTAGGGCCTGAATTGTAAATCAGACTGCATGCGGCATCTGCATGAATAGGTTGTGCGGATTGTATAATCATACGGTTGCTTTTTCCTTTACTATGAGATGTTTAAGCCGATAGAAAAAGGTGCTATTTGGCCGAACTTTGGTTATACATAGTGGTCTATGTTGGACGAAGAATTTTAATAGGAGATTTGCGTGTTAGAGTCAGTTAAGGATTATTATG
>JBNMQC010000106.1:0-8217 GCA_051277445.1 Bermanella sp.
GACATGGTCTCCTATTTTAATTTTATGCTTCACTGCATCAATTCCCGATTTAAACCTAAGCTTAGACTTTACCTTATATTCGATAACGGGATGAAAAAAAGTTGTCGATGAACCATGACTTCCTATCCTATGGCGCTCTTCTTTTATATCCACAACAACCCCTGTAGTCACAAGAGATTCTGATATAAATTTTTTACGAACCTTTTTACCAAGAAGTGATATCCCAATAAAAAACAGTCCGCCAAACATAAACATCAATGAATCCAAAATACTCTCCCTGCATAATATTTTAATCATAAGACCTTGCAAGCTTCCCTACCTTGCAAGGTAATAAAATTTCATTATGTATAATCTAGATCCATAGCACCAATTATTATGGCGTGTAATTACAAAATCGATTCAGAACCAACCGGAAATCAAACCCGTAACGATACGGGCCCGTCGAACTTCAAAGGAGCGCCAACCAAAGCCTAATTTAATATATTAAGTCGAAGCGACTTTCTTGAGACAAGAAGGGGCAGGGGTACTTCCCCGAGGAAAAGATGTACTGGCTTTAATTATCCAGATTGAAAAGGTTGAAGCATGTCGCGATAAACCAGAAATACACTTGCACTGAAACTGGTGCCATAAACAAAAATGTTTACCGAAACACTCAATAGGAGTACTGACTGCGCTTCGCGTCACCTACTGGCGACTGCGTCGATCTTGCCTTCAGTAACCGAACGACGTGAAGGGATTCACTAATGTCGCGAAGTGCATGGACGCACAAGAGCGACCTAAAGGGTCTCACCCGCCTGAGCACTAGGTTTCAGATCACAAATTTTGGGCAAAAAAAAACCTGCATTAAAATGCAGGTTTTTCTTGAATCTGGTGCGAATTACAAACTAACAATACTGCCACACCCAACAGGAGGATTGACTGCGCTTCGCGCCCCCTACGGGCGACTGCGTCGGTCTTGCCTTCGGCAATCGAACCTACGGAGGGTCTCACCCGCCTGAGCGCTAGGTTTCAGATCACAAATTTTGGGCAAAAAAAAACCTGCATTAAAATGCAGGTTTTTCTTGAATCTGGTGCGCTCAGGAGGATTCGAACCTCCGACCGCCTGGTTCGTAGCCAGGTACTCTATCCAGCTGAGCTATGAGCGCAAGACTGATAAATAAGATTATAAATAATCTTCAAACTCTCTTTAAAACAGAATCAGTTACCGTTTAAAAGATGGTGCGCTCAGGAGGATTCGAACCTCCGACCGCCTGGTTCGTAGCCAGGTACTCTATCCAGCTGAGCTATGAGCGCATCGTTTGGGGCGGCGAATTATAGATAAACTAGAATATTAGTCAACTATCGCCACTTTTTATTTTTACTCGAAGGTATTAATAAAAAGGGTTGTGATGGCGGAGAGAGAGGGATTCGAACCCTCGATAAGATTTCTCCTATACACCCTTAGCAGGGGTGCGCCTTCAGCCACTCGGCCATCTCTCCAACACGCGGCGTATGTTACCACTTCATAGAAAAATTAAAAGAAAAATTTCAATGAAATTAACACATTAGCGCGAAATCAGTCTTCAGATGGCTGATCTTTTTCATTTTGGATACGCTGGTAAATTTCTTCACGATGAACGGCAACTTCTTTTGGCGCATTTACACCGATTCGAACTTGGTTGCCTTTAACACCTAATACAGTAACGGTTACTTCGTCACCAACCATAAGAGTTTCACCAACACGACGCGTTAAAATAAGCATTCTATTCTCCTGAACATGTACTCAGCACTGCTTTAGCTGAGCACTTTAATCCTCGATTTGATGACAAAACGAGCATCCATAAGATTTATTATTGACCAGCTTTGAAAAATTAAAAGCCCCATATCCAACCTTTCCATAATATTTAGTTATGGAAGAGGTCAAATTAGAGGCTTACTGGCCTGTACCTAGGGTGCGATGGGTTAACAACGCGTTTTTTTGCTAGAAGGTGCCTATCCTTGACGTTCTTCTTTATTACTTGGCATCGTCTAGATCGAATGCCGTGTGCAATGCGCGCACAGCAAGCTCTAGATACTTTTCAGCGATGACCACAGAAATTTTGATCTCAGACGTTGAGATGATTTGGATGTTGATGTTTTCTTGTGCAAGCACGTCAAACATCTTACTGGCAACACCCGCATGGCTTCGCATGCCCACACCCACAAGAGACACTTTAGCAATGTCATTGTTCCCCGATACTTCACGAGCGCCCAAACTTTGCGCCACTTCACGCAGTACCGCTTCGGTTTTAGCGAAGTCATTGCGGTGAACGGTGAATGTGAAATCGGTGGTTTTGTCGGCGGCAACGTTCTGCACGATCATATCCACTTCGATATTGGCTGCGCTAACTGGGCCTAAAATCTTAGACGCCACACCAGGAATATCTGGCACACCTTGCACGGTTAATTTGGCTTCGTCACGGTTAAATGCAATTCCGGAAATAACTGGCTGTTCCACTGATTCATCATCCTCTATTGTAATAAGGGTGCCGTTGCCTTCTTTACTGCTGTGCAAGACACGCAGTGGCACTTTGTATTTACCAGCAAATTCCACAGAACGAATTTGCAATACTTTTGAGCCTAGGCTGGCCATTTCAAGCATTTCTTCAAATGTGATTTTATCCATGCGACGGGCTTTCTCCACCACACGAGGATCGGTGGTGTACACACCATCCACATCGGTATAAATGTGGCATTCGTCTGCATTTAAAGCCGCAGCCAGCGCCACACCTGTGGTGTCAGAGCCACCACGGCCTAGGGTGGTGATGTTGCCGTCGTCATCCACACCTTGGAAACCTGCAACGATCACCACGCGACCTTCATCTAGGTCACTGCGAATTTTTTTCGTATCAATATCTTGGATTCGCGCTTTCATGTGGGCGCTATCGGTTAATATTTTCACTTGTGAGCCAGTGTAAGAACGCGCCGGCACGCCACGCTTGTTAAGCGCCATGCTTAACAGTGCAATGGTCACTTGTTCGCCAGTACTGACGAGCACGTCCATTTCACGAGGGGTCGGTTGGTCGCTAATCGCATTAGCAAGACCAATCAAGCGATTGGTTTCACCGCTCATGGCGCTCACGGCGACAACCACATCGTGACCTTCGTCTTTAAATTTCTTGATTTTTTCTGCAACGCCTTCGATTCGCTCTACGCTTCCTACCGAGGTGCCGCCATATTTATGTACGTACAATGCCATGGTTTCAGGCTCTTCAAAAAGAGGACAAAATTTGGGCGACAATTAGACACTAATTGTCGCCAGTTTGGAACTAGATATGAGATACAAACTAGACTGAAAAAGGCATAAATTCAGAGAATTCAGGCTCATTTACCCATTTATGGTCAAAGCCCATCACTCAGCAGACACGAAACACGCCAAAACCCGGTTAAGGAGTCTTGCTGTGGTGCTTGGTTTCGCCTTAAACGGATGAGATCAGAGCCAAGGGCTCAATACCCAAGGCTCCACCGCCAGCCTTAGATGTTAAAGGTTGGCGTTTGCCCACTGATCAAATGCAGCAAGCGCGTCCGCAATGCCTTCTGGTTTTTTACCACCGGCTTGCGCAAGGTCTGGCTTACCACCACCACGACCATCTACATATGGGGCCATTTCTTTAACGATATCGCCTGCTTTCGCTTTGCCTAGAAGGTCTTTGGTCACACCCGCAATCAAGGTCACTTTTTCACCTTCGCTGCTGGCAAGCAGAATCACAGCACTGCCTAATTTGTTTTTAAGCTGATCCATGGCGCCGCGCATGGCAGGCACATCTGCGCCATCCAGTTGAGCGGCCAATACATTTACACCATTGATTTGCTTCGCGCCCGCGGCTAAATCCGTGCCCGCTCCGGATGCCAATTTCGCTTTCAACTGTTGTACGTCTTTTTCAAGCTGACGGTTTTTGCTAACCGCCGCTTCCACTTTATCCAACACCGATTCGCGATTAGCTTTTACCTGAGAAGCGATTGAGCTAATGGTGTGCTCCATGTTGGCAATGTAATCGTAGGCCGCTTCACCCACCACTGCTTCAACACGACGAACGCCGGCGGCGATGCCGCTTTCGCTGATCACCTTAAGGAAACCAATATCACCGGTGCGCTTAGCGTGTGTACCGCCACACAATTCAACCGAGAAATTATCACTCCCCATGGAAAGTACGCGTACTTCGTCATCGTACTTCTCACCAAATAGAGCCATAGCGCCATTGGCTTTGGCGGATTCGATGTCCATCAATTGTGTGGTAACGGCCGTGTTAGCTCGAATTTGTTCATTTACTTTACGCTCAACCGCACTTAACTCGTCAGCGGTCATGGCTTCGAAGTGCGCAAAGTCAAAACGTAGGCGGTCATAGGTACACAATGAACCCTTCTGTTGAACATGGTCGCCCAGAGCTTCACGCAACGCGGCGTGCAACAAGTGCGTGGCCGAGTGGTGCAATGCAGTTTGCTGACGCTTGTGCTCATCAACGCTTGCGGTCAGTGCCCCGCCTACTTTTAATGTGCCGGACTTCACTTCACCGTGATGCAAATGGTTTTTCTGCTCTTTGGTGGTGTCAGTCACGATGAACTCGGCACCCTCACCGGTTAATAAACCTTTGTCGCCAGCCTGACCACCGGATTCACCATAAAAAGGCGTGCTATCCAATACCACCATGCCTTCATCACCGGCATTGAGGGCATCAACTTCCACACCGTCTTTAAACAAGGCAACAATTTTGCCTTGATTGAGCAAGCTGTCATAACCGGTGAAATCGGTAGTGCCATCTAGGTTGAGTGTATCGGTATAATCGACTTTGAAGTTAGAGGCTGCGCGGGCTTTGCTTTTCTGCTCTTCCATGCAGGCATCAAAACCGGCTTCATCCACTTTTAGATCTTTTTCACGGGCAATGTCTGCAGTCAAATCCACTGGGAAACCGTAGGTGTCATACAGTTTGAATACGGTTTCACCTGGAATGGTATCGCCTTTTAATTCCGCAATAGCGCTTTCTAATAGCTTCATGCCGTTATCAAGGGTTTTCGCAAACTGCTCTTCTTCAAGCTTAAGAATTTTTTCGATGTGCGGCTGATTCTTGGCAAGTTCAGGATAGGCTTCGCCCATCTCTTTAACCAACGCGGCAACCAATTTGTAAAAGAATAAATCGGTCGCACCTAAAATGTGACCATGACGCAACGCACGACGAATAATACGACGCAATACATAACCGCGACCTTCGTTGGATGGCATCACACCATCGCTGATTAAAAAGCTGCACGAACGAATGTGGTCAGCAATCACCAATAACGACTTACTGTCTAACTCTTTAGTGCCAGTGGCCTCGGCGGCGGCTTTAATCAAGCCTTGGAATAAATCGATTTCGTAGTTGGCGTGAACCCCTTGCATGATGGCAGAGATACGCTCAAGGCCCATACCAGTATCAACAGACGGCTTAGGTAGTGGCTCCATGGTGCCATCAGCGTGGCGGTTGTATTGCATGAACACGTTGTTCCAGATTTCGATGAAACGATCACCGTCTTCTTCTGGCGTGCCAGGCTTGCCACCCCAAATGTGCTCGCCGTGGTCATAGAAGATTTCTGTACAAGGGCCACATGGACCAGTATCCCCCATTTGCCAGAAGTTATCTGATGCGTATTTTTCGCCCTTATTGTCACCGATGCGAATAATCTTATCCGCAGGCAACCCCATTTCTTTGTTCCAGATGTCAAATGCTTCATCGTCATCGGCATATACAGTAACGAGCAGCTTTTCTTCAGGAAGGCCTAACCATTCTTTGCTGGTAAGAAATTCCCAAGCGTATTTAATGGCATCTTGCTTGAAGTAATCGCCAAAACTGAAGTTACCCAGCATTTCGAAGAAGGTATGGTGACGGGCGGTGTAACCTACATTTTCAAGGTCGTTATGCTTGCCGCCTGCACGCACACAGCGCTGTGAACTGGTGGCACGGGTGTAGGCGCGATCATCTTGTCCCAAGAACACATCTTTAAACTGGTTCATACCCGCATTAGTAAACATCAGGGTAGGGTCATTACCTGGGATTAAAGAGCTGCTGGCTACAACTTCGTGTTGCTTGCTTGCAAAGTAGTCTAGAAATGCCTGTCTTATTTCTGCGGTTTTCATACTTCGTCCATCTAGAGGCCTCAGTGATGGGGCTGGGCACTCATTATTGTCATATTTAAAGGCCGCTAGTATAGCGACAAACCTCACAGCACACGAGTGCTTGCGACGATTAGTCGTACAAATAACCCACTCTATTTTTAATGGTTACATAAATTAACTTGCCTTATATATTAGAGAAGACTAAATTAGATAAAACCAATACAGGAGTTTAAAAACATGTCAATTGATCGCTTAGTGTTCGCTATTGCAGGTATTTTCATTTTATTGAGCCTTACATTGTCTCAAATCCATCATGAAAATTGGCTGTGGTTTACGGCATTTGTAGGTGTAAATATGTTTCAAGCAGCTTTTACAGGCTTTTGCCCTTTGGCCAAGATTTTAAAAGCAATTGGGGTGAATCCTGGCGCGGCTTTTAACTAAAAAACGCCGTGATCGCTTACACACCCTGACACTTCGGCTATTGAAACAGTCAGTTGCAACACCCATAATAGTCATACATTAATCATTTGGCTGTGGGTGTTTGTGAAGGTATTTTTTGCTCTTCTTTTCGTCGTGGGAATCTCTGTACTGGCTATTGGGATTGCAAACCGCGACGACCAAGAACAAAACATTGATGACTGGGCCAAACAAACGGCTCAATTATTTAAAGATACAGCCAAGTTTTTGTCTTCATTACCATCGGATGTTCCTGCTGGCGTTGACGATATTGACGAAAAACTGCAAACCTTATTGCCCAGTGATGACATCGATCTTCGTTACGAGCCTGATTTAGATGAGACCATTAATCTAGCAGATGGCCAACCCATCAGCGTTTCTCCGGATGCATTACTGCCCAATCTATTTGATCCTAAACAAAAATCAGGAACCTCTGTTAAAGGGCAAATATTCACCGACGAAAAAGACAAAATAATTGGTGCCGAAGTTCAACTTGCCATTCCTACGGATATGTAACTATGAACGCCCTTTTTTGCGTCATCCTTGTTTTATCGATTATCTGCTTGATGATTTCTTTTGGTGTCGGTCCTTTTGCAAATGAACCGTTTTACCAATGGCATCTTCGCTTTAAACGCTTGCATGCATTGACTCAAAAAAGCATACAGCTTACGGCCTTTTCCATTAGTGTCTTTTGTAGCTTGTGGATCATTGGGGTGTTTGCATGATTAATGTTGTATCAGGCCATCTAGGCTCTGGCAGCTGGTGCTTTAAAGACATTGAGGGTGTAACGATACTGGCTAACGTGCAACACTTTAACCGTCACGGTGAATTTCACATCGGCCCAGATCAAGTGATCAATTACGAAATTGAAGCGTCCGCCAGCGGCAAGCAACCTGCCAAGATAAAAATCAATTTTACCCATGATCGCTACTGTCGAGCACTGATGGCCTCAGAAGACCTCATAAAACTCGACAGTATGGTGGCATCACAGCACAGTGCGCCCACCCTTAAACGAGACAACCAAATCTGGATCAGTGTGTTACTCGCTTTTGTCGTTGCATTCATTAGTTTTCAATTCATAGAATAAGCTGATAGGAAGCGCGTTTTGTGGATAAAAAGCCTTTCTTCAAGATACGCCCAAAAATGAACTACAATTTAGCCATCAAAGATAATTCCAGAATGCGTCTAACGCTGGATTCATTCTAGAACTATTTTAATTGGACCCATCCCATGAAAAACATTGTTATTGTCGGCGGCGGCGCAGGCGGCTTAGAACTCGCAACAAAATTAGGCGACACATTTGGTAAACGTGGCAGCGCACAAGTCCATCTGGTTGACGCGAACAACACACACTTGTGGAAACCACTTCTGCATGAAGTGGCCACAGGGTCACTAGACAGCGGCATCGATGAACTCAGCTATCGTGCACAAGCGTATAACCATTATTTTAAATTTCATATTGGCCGAATGAACAATCTTGATCGCGACCGTAAAGAAATCATCCTTGAGGCGATTCATGATGAAAACGGTTTAACGGTTTTGCCAGAGCGTCGCTTGCAATATGACACTCTTGTATTAGCTATCGGTAGTCAAACCAACGACTTTGGCACCAAGGGTGCGAAAACATTTTGCTCGTTTTTAGATAGCCGTGAACA
>JBNMQC010000107.1:0-8173 GCA_051277445.1 Bermanella sp.
AAGGGCCAAGTTTTGCTGGCCTCGTTTAATGGCCCCTTTCGCCATATCAATATTCACAACCGAATTCGCCCCGCCAGCGGCGGCTGCAATTCCAAGACTGCAGGTGTAAGAGAACAAATTGAGCACGGCTTTATCTTGAGCGTGCTCACGCAACCACTGGCGGCCGTTACGCATGTCTAGAAACAAACCGCTATTTTGATTTCGCCCTAGATTCACCCAGTAAGATAATCCTGCCTCAGTGACTTTAAAGTCCGTATCTAAATAAGAATCTGTCCCAAAGAAAACTTCTACTGGGTTTCCCTTCTCATAGCGGCGCTGAATATAAATGGCTTCTAACCCCAGCGCAGCGCATTGCGATTTAACTGCTGTAAGCCATTGCTGCAACTCTGCCTCATCCATCTGCTGATAAATGATGACCCAAAGCACCGGTGGGTAAACCTCTATGTTGACCTGTTCCCATCCTTTAAACAGTCCTCCTCGGCCATGAAACAGCCTCTGTGCATCATCACAGGGCAGATTTTGTAGGATCGAATCTAAATTTAATTTTTTTTGCATAAAATCCTTGGCTCAAGGCGGCGCCTATTACTATACTGATATTACATGTTTAAGGGGTGACGTTATGAAGAACTCAACCACGACACAAGCAGCGCAAGCGAATCAAGATGTGATGCACGGCGCGGCTATCATTGATGAAAAAGGCAAAGAAACACCCATTACTGAAGAGATGATACAAAAAGCCTTAAAGAAAATCCTACAAGCCTCTCAATCGTAAGGCGTTTTGTAGAGAACGAAGACACCAAAAACAGCCATGAGCTGTTTTTTTATGCCTGTCATTTAAACAAACGTCTGACTTACTGCTTCACCCTAACGCCCAAGGCCTGCAGCCAGACAGGATGTGACAAGCGCTTACCAGAAACAACCTGACACGTCAGATCCCGCCTTAACGGGTAGTCTTTACGCAAGCGATCAAAGGCTTTCGATTTTTGCTCATCGCTTAGACCTAATAAGCTCATCATTCTAAAGTGATCATCGCGCACATCATAAGCATTACGTATCACCTGCTTAAGCACATACGCCGTATCGGCCTCTTGGCTAAAACTTAATTTACGCACCGGGGCCTCAGATATTAACTGAGCCAGTTTTAAGCGCTTCGGTAAGGCCAAAGCATCGCACAAGGCGTCATAGATCATAGCCGTGCCGCCATATTTGCCGTCTAGACTGTATCCGGCAATGTGAGGGGTAGCTATCAAGCAAGCTTGTATTAGCTCATCACTCGGAGACGGCTCTTGTTCATACACATCTAAAATGGCATTGAATTGAGGACGGTTCTTTAAGTGCGCCAAAAGTGCCTCATTATCCACCACCGCACCACGGCAACTGTTAATTAAACAAGCGTCTTCTTTCATACTCGCAAGCCGGTTTTTATCTACCAAATGGTAGGTAGCATGTTCGCCATCTCGGGTGATCGGTGTATGCACACTCACAACGTCTTGCTGCCAAACGGCTTGTTTGTTTTGATCACTGCTAAACTCAACGACATTTGGGTCATAGGCGATCGCCTCAACACCTAGGGCTTTTAGCGTGTCATAGAGAAGCCCACCCACATTGCCGGCGCCCACAATACCCACCGACAAGGATTGCCAGTTCTTCTGGTTACGTTCTTGTAACACCAGCAAGCAACTGAGCACATAGTCCACTACCGCTTTTGCATTGCAGCCTGGGGCGTTGGCATATTGAATGTTTTGCTGCTCAAGATAGCCCGTATCGAGGTGGTCAGTGCCGATGGTGCATGTGCCAACAAACTTAACGCGGCTGCCAGCTAATAAGCCTTCGTTTACTTGAGTAATAGAGCGAATTAATAATATATCCGCGTCTTTCACTTGCTCTGCAGACATCTCGCGCCCAGGCAAGCTGACCAGCTCTTGGCACATATCACTAAAAAAAGCATCCAATAGTGGGATGTTCTCATCTGCAACGATTTTCATATATACAATCCGGCTAGGGTCTCTAGGGCTTTTTTCATAGGCCGATGAATGCCCAGTTCTTGCGTTAGGGCATCAATAAATAGGTAATTGTCTTGGTTAAATGCCAAGGGTGCAAGGCTCACGGGGATATCTTTACGTAAGCGTGTAAGCTGCTGATTCAAACCCAAACGTGGCTTGTTTTCTAGTAAGGCAGTTTGAATGCGCTTTGCCCCTCGAACCGGTAAGACGTCACCAGCATCAATGGCTGCGTATACCTGCGATGCACTGCCATAATGATGTAATAAGCAGGTGGCGGTTTTAACGCCGACACCCGGTACGCCCTCGATGTTATCGCTGGCGTCCCCCACTAAAGATAAAAAGTCCACAATTTGCTCAGGCTTTAAGCCCACTTCTGTCATCAAACGCGCTTCATCCCAAACAGAGCCATTGGCACTGTCTTGCATTGTGACATTGGGTGCGAGTAGTTGGCGTAAATCTTTATCACGAGAATGAATGGTCACCTGAGCGTCACTTAAAGGATCAATGCAACTGGCAATATAATCATCGGCTTCAAACTCGTCGCCTGCCAGCACCATAAAGCCCATATGTTCACAAAACGACTTCAACAAGCTCAACTGATAAATAATGTCTTCACTGGGCAGTGCGCGATTAGCTTTATATTCAGGGTCTAGGTCATGGCGAAAGCAAGAACCCAAGCTTTCATCAAACGCAGCGACGGTCACATGGGCGTGAAAGAACGCTGGCTGAACCAGCCAGCGTAAGCTCGCTAATAATGGGTACACCTCCCAGCCTTCGTCATTAACAATACTTGGCCCAGGTGCAAAGTAGTAGCGAAAAAATACAGCGGAAATATCGATAAGGTGGGCTTGTTTCAAGACGAACTCTTAAGGGGTATGAAATGGAATAATCGTATCTTCTATGGTTATGGTGTCAGGCGGTTGAGGAAACAAATACACATCTTCTACGCGACTGCCTTTAGGGAACATCAGGTGGCCGTCGTCAAAGCGCAAAGGAAACTCAGTGCTTGGATAGTACCAACCTAATACCGTTTGTTGACGAAAAATAACCAGCCAACGAATCGGCAGATAATCATCCCCTACTCGCTCTAACCCCACCACAGACAGGTCTTGGCTTTTCCCAAAATAATATACACTGACAAGCTGGCTGCCATCCCCCAACAAGGCTGGGGTTTGTTGGCGTATTAAATCATGAGCCTGCTCAGCATTTAAGGCAAAACTGAATACGCTTTGAAACATTAAAATACAAGTTAACAGCGTCCTTGCCGTCATCATGGATTATCCTTTTGGTACAGGTTCCGTTACGATTTTTTTACCTAGATAGGTTTCTAAGTCCATGAGTCCATAGGCTTCATATTCATCAATAAATGTAATCGCCATACCTGAGGCACCCGCACGTCCGGTGCGGCCAATGCGGTGAACATAGTCTTCTGGATCATCTGGTAGGTTGTAATTAAATACGTGAGTAATGCCATCCACGTGAATACCACGCCCTGCCACATCGGTGGCCACGAGTACCGTGTTGTCTTGACTCTTAAAGCGCTCTAAGGTCTTTACGCGCTTTTGCTGGGCCACTTCACCGCTTAGTAGCATGGCTTTGATACCCATTTTATTTAAGCGGTCTGCAAGGTCACGGGAGGTATCGCGACGGTTCGCAAAAATAATGGCTTTACCTGTGGTGGCTTCATTTAAAAAGTTGACCAACACCTGATCTTTTTCGGTTTCTTGCAAGCTATAAAAGCGTTGGTCAACGGTTTCGGTGGCAACGGATTCAGGCTCAATCTCAATTTGCTGAGGTTTGTAGGTCCAGCTTTCACTTAACGCCACAACATCATATGGATAGGTGGCACTGAAAAGTTGAGTTTGACGGATATCTTTTTCAGGGGTGGCGCGAATAATACGCTTTAAGTCAGGAATGAAGCCCATGTCTAACATGCGGTCCGCTTCATCAATCACCAGTAGTTCAACCTGATCAAGAAACAGAACTTTTTGTTGTAAGAAATCCAATAAGCGGCCTGGTGTTGCCACCACAATATCGACAACGGTATTGAGCTGTTCTTTTTGTTTGTCGTAATCCACACCACCAACCACGGTCACTACATTAACATCGGTGTATTTAGATAAACCTTCTGCGTCCTTGGCTATTTGCATGGCCAACTCACGAGTCGGTGCAATCACAAGGGCACGAGGCTCACTGGCATAACGCTCACTTGGGGCAGTAGTCAGTAATTTTTGCAATACGGTAATTAAAAATGCGGCTGTTTTACCAGTACCGGTTTGCGCTTTACCTATGATGTCATGGCCGGCAAGGGTTAATGGTAAAGATGCGGCTTGAATTGGGCTGGCGTATTGGAAGCCCAAATCAAAGATGCCATGCATAATGCGTTCATCTAAATTTAAGTCATGAAAACGCGTTTTGCCTTCAGCAGGCTCAACATGAAATTGCTTAGGATCCCAAGCAACAACCGGTTTTTTCTTAGGTGCGGCTTTTGTTTTGGCAGAAGGTTTAGATGGTTTTTTATTATTCGATGAAGGCGACGCTTTCTTCGGCGTATTCGTCGGTTTAACTGGCTGTGATTTATTAAATAATTTTTTAATCAATCCAATTGGCATTTATAAGGCTTCCCGTTTAAATTCTGATGCGTTCAGTGGCTTATCGCTACGAAAATGGGCGATCAATGCATCACTGAACTGTTTTGCCCGATCAGGCAAACCGTTATGCAAGTACTCATGTACTTGCTGATATATATTGTCTTTAAAGACGTTTGCCGATTGCTCAATATAATGCGGATCGCCACTTAAATTGTCGATACTGACATTAAATCTGAAATCAGCACTGCGGCTGAATATCCACTCAAGCGCCTGAGGTTTTATCTCTACTTTTTCAAACTCAGCTTGTTGCTCAGCTGTACGGCCATCGGGATTATACCAATAACCAAAATCCACTAAGGTACGACGCTGCTCGCCAGCAATGCACCAATGACTGATTTCATGCAACGCACTGGCAAAATAACCATGGGCAAAAATCACTCTATCCCAAGGATAATACGGACTTCTTGGGATATAAACAGGCTCATGCGCGCCTCGAACCAACTCTGTATTGAGCGTTTGTTTAAAACATTGGTTAAATATTTGAATGGCGGTCGAGCAATGGTACATAGGTTTTCTTACAACATCGGTGCTGGTCTGCTTTATACCAGTTATGGCCGATACCTACCAGTTGCAAACTATTAGCATTGCATTTCAGAGTGAAATCACGATACTTAGGCGTTTTTTTACTAGGGAAAATCGGCAATATGCTCAGGTCATTTTTCAAGCAGGCTAAACCGCTGATGGTTTTGATGCTGCCGATCCTAGGTACTCAACTGGCTCAAACAGGTATGGGGGTCGTCGACACCCTAATTGCCGGTTTAGCAGGCACATTAGACCTAGCTTCCATTGCCGTGGGGAGCAGTATTTGGTTACCCCTGGTGTTATTTGAAGCCGGCATCATGGTCGCGCTTACACCTATGGTCGCTCATGCAAAAGGCGCGAAAAACAAAGAGCAATCTGCCCATTATCTTCAACAAGGCATCTACCTTGGCTTGGTCATCGGCTTATGTGCCATGGCCATTTTGCTATTAGGCACTAAGCCTTTAATGTCTTTAATGGACATCAGCGAAGACATTCAAACCATTACCGTGGATTACTTATTTTATATTGCCCTAGCCTTACCCGCGGTGGCCATCCATCAGGCCTTTCGCTCGTATAACGAGGCCGTGCATTTGACTAAACCGGTGACCGCCATCGCATTTGCCGGCTTACTATTAAATATCCCTCTGAACTTATTATTCGTCTTTGGCTGGGGGCCCGTTGAAGCTATGGGCGGGCCCGGTTGCGGTCTGGCCAGCTTAATTGTGTTTTACATGATGACCATTGCCATTTGGTTGTTTACCCATTTCAGCGCCCATCACCAAAAGGTTAAGCCCCTGCAGCATTTCACGGCTCCGAACTTAAAAACCATTGGAAGCATCAGTGCGGTAGGCCTGCCGATCGGCTTAGCTATATTTGCCGAGGTGAGTCTGTTTTGCATTATCGCCCTGTTTATAGCGCAGTTAGGGCCTGTAGTGGTGGCCGCACATCAGATCACGCTGAATATCACCACTGTCACCTTTATGGTGCCGCTGAGCCTTGCAACCGCATTAACCGTCCGTGTGGGCCATGAACTGGGCAGAGGCAACGCTTTAGGCGCGAAACAAGCGTGGATAAACGCCATTTACATTAACCTTCTGTTTGCCCTGGGCAATGGCTGTATTTTGTACTTTTTGCGCGAATCACTGGCCGGCTTATACAGCCAGGACCAACAGGTGGTGACTCTTGCCATGTTACTACTGATGCATGCGGCTATTTTTCAAATCAGCGATAGCCTTCAAGTGGGTGCCGCAGGCGCGTTAAGGGGCTACAAAGACACCATGGTGACGCTGATGATCAGTATTATTTCGTTCTGGCTGGTGGGGTTACCATTAGGCTACTACCTTGGCTTATCACAGGCGGCGCCAATGGGTGCGGCGGGGTTCTGGGTCGGCTTAATCGTGGGCTTAAGCGTGAATGCGGTGTTACTGCTGTCACGCTTACAATTTGTCAGCCGCCGAGCGATCAATCATCAAGATATTACACCGCACGCGGTTATTCAAAACTGATCATACTCCTTGGTTTTTTGCACCTATACTCTAATTAAGTGCAGGAAGCAGTCGCAATTAGCCTTGGAGTAGATATGGCCAAACAAGCCGATGTTATTGATTTTAGGCAACACAAACGAAACCTACCTAATATACAGCGTCTATTACCCGAATTAGACGGTATTGAGATGCTGTACACCAATGATTCATCTGATCAAATATTCAGCTTAAAAGTGCTTTGTTGGGCTATCTGGAGTGATGGTCACATCGATGGAATGGTGCCGTGGTTGAATCGATTGGTAGCTTGTCGCAGCTTAGATGACCCGTTAAACGGCCATTGGGAAGGCTTTATGGATACCCAAACCGGGCAAATATTATTTGAACCACCCGCTTACAAAATGGAATTCCTCAAACAAAGCGCTCAATTCTACCCAGTCACACCAACTTCAAACGGCTCTATTGTCCAAGAGATCCCTGACCTCATCGGCAGCCATGCGGTTTTCAGCCCTGATCAGTTTGATAGCTTTAATATTCAAGAGATTCACAGCTGGCGCTTGTACAACGATGGCAGTGTTCTGGCCATGTGCGTAGAAGAAGACCATGTTCACAGTACACCAGTGCTCACCGGCGATGACTGCTTGTTCAGCGTGCAACATAGAAAAGACTTTCACTATTTCTTCCAACACACCATTGCCAATAAAATTAAGTCAAAAGATCCCGATGCCCTTGCGGCCATGGCTCATTTGGCCAAGCATTCATCCTAATGTAAGCTGTACCCAAGCATTGTTAACGTACGCGTTCTCTAAGGGGCAACATGTTTCACATCAAGGATGAATACCTAAACGACCTAGAAACCAACCCGTGGAAGCGGTTTCGCAATCGTTTAATTCGCTTAGCGGTGAGCCCCTATCATTTGATGAAATCCATTTTCATGGTCACCGGCGCCATTTTTTGGCTCCTGGCTACTATTGTGTTCGTCTCCACATTTACCTTACTTGAAAGCCTGCCCCACTTTGAACAAGCTCCGTTTAAACAGGCGAAACAAGCTGCTATAAGCAGTGTTGAGCAACATCTACAAGATGCACCAAAAGCACTTAAACATTATCAGTGGGTCAGCATTGATGATATTAACCGTGAACTGCTCTATGCCATTGTCATGAGTGAAGACGGCGATTTTTTCAACCACCAAGGCATCGATTACGACGCTTTAATCAACGCCCTAGGTGAAAACATTAAACGCCGGGAGTGGAGTTTCGGTGCCAGTACCATTAGCCAGCAAACGGTTAAAAACATTTATTTTGAAAACAATAAAACCCTTTACCGCAAGCTTAAAGAACTGCTGGTTACCAAACGTTTAGAGCAAGCGTTAAATAAGAATGAAATATTAGAACTGTATTTAAATATCATTGAATTTGGTCCAGACATATACGGTATCCACGCCGCGTCACACTATTACTTTAACGCGAAGCCCAGCGAACTTAACGCGGCCCAAGGGGCCTTTCTCGCCATCTTA